>JBDRLS010000029.1:0-6251 GCA_043812875.1 Nanobdellota archaeon | reverse complement strand
TGATACACTCTACGCGGACATCATCTGGGCGCACAACCAAACCATTCCAGCAATGACATACACCGACGACCAGATAACAATCCTACAAGCACTCATCAACTCCCTCCCCCTCGGAAACTCATCATTCAACCAAACACTTACTGATACACTCTACGCGGACATCATCTGGGGATATAACCAAACTATTCCCGCATTGACATACACAGACCAAGAGATTGCCGTAGTCGACCTGCGTATTGATAACCTTCCGGTTGACAACTCGTCCTTTAACCAATCGTTGACAGATGTATTATATATCTCTGCAGATGATGAACAAGATCTCAATGTGAATTCTTCATCTTGGTGGGGCAAAGTTACAAGCTGGGTCGAAGGCTGGTTTATTCAAGACGGAGACCAACTAAATTTCAACGAAACAAAGCTCGACGAACGTATTGCGACGCAAACAACGGGCAAATTAGATGTTACTGATCAGCGTTATAATGACACAGCATATGTTGATCAAGAAATTGGTGTTGTAAACACACGTATTGATGATCTTCCAACCGGGAACAATTCGTTTAATCAGTCGCTTACTGATATGTTATACGCCGACATTCTCTGGAGCTATAATCAAACTGTTCCTGCAATGACATACACAGATGAACAAATCATTCTTTTACAAGACATCATCGATGCATTACCATCAGGAAACACATCCTTTAATCAAACGCTGACTGACACGCTTTATATTCCCCAATCAGAAGAACAAGATCTTAATGTGAATGCATCCTCTTGGTGGGCGACCTTGTCTGGATGGACATCAGGATGGTTCACAAAACAAGGAGACAAATTAACATTCAATGAAACAAAGCTCAATGAAAGCATTACAAGCGGATTAAGCGAGAAATTGGATGAAACAGACCAACGCTATAATGACACGACATATGTTGATCAAATTATAACTGATTACCACTTGAATTGGTCGTCGATATTCAATGAGACGAATGCGACCAAAGCTGGTATTGGAGACTGTCCTGAGGGAGAATTTGTTCAAAACACAACTTCAACTGGAGTTAGCTGTGCACCTCTTGTTTCCACAGAAACTGACCCCACAGAAACTGACCCTGCCTGGACCAGAAATCTGACTCAAGGCGTGTCCAATAATCTTCGGCCCCTGTCAACGCTCACTTATGACTTTGGCTCTTCCACAAGAGAATGGCTCACGGGATGGTTCAGTGACCTTGAGGTGTCCAACAATATTGTTGTGGCTGAGAATCTCACTGCCTCGAAGCTCATCGGCAATCTTGAGGATTCGACGTTTCCTTCGTCGGCATGCTCTGGTTCTGATAAGGCCATAGGAATTCAAGCAGATGGCACTGTGGATTGCGGCCCAGACCAGCAGGGAGGCAGTTCTTCGTGGCGGATATCTCAGGAGTTCTTGACTTTATCATCCCTCGATCCTTTTGTCGGCTCGAGTGTCGCTCTTGGAATCATAGAAGTTGGAGCAAGCGGTCCTGACCACCCTGGTGTTGTTAAATTAACAGACTCAACAAAATATGACGGAGGATATAGTATCTTGACAGACACCTCTGCATTCTTGATCAACGGCACGGAGGAGGCGACATTTACTTTCCGCGATGTCTCCTCTAAAATAACGACCCAATACCGTTTAGGGTTTCAAGATCAGACCTCTGTCAATTCACCTACCAACGGTTGTTGGATCTCTGTTACAGCTAATATTTTAACTGGGAAATGTGGCACCAGTGCCGGAACCACGGGCACCTCAACAGGATATGCTCTAATGGATTCAATGTGGTATATTGCGAGGATATCAGTCAATTCCGCTGCATCTGTTGTCACCTTTACTGTCTCTGACTCAACGAACACACTCTGGACTGGCACCGTGAGTTCGAACATACCCACCGAGACCGGTCAAGAAACTGGTTTCGGTGTCCTCGCGACAGAATCCACACGTGATGCTGGAGAGGGGATCATAGAACTGGATTATATGAGCTTAGGGATCAGCAGATCGCTGAATCGATGACTCTGAGGTTGCCTTAACTCCAGTGAGATTCAACAATCCACAGGTCATGCTCAGATGAAAACACGATGATTAAACACGCATCATTCAGAAGAAGATCGCTTCACCTAATTACTATTATCTTCTCCCTTATGCTCATCATTTTGATCTCACCTGAAGTGTCCGGATCGATTGAGGGAGAGACATACACAGTCCTGACGTCAGTAACCTCTATCCAAGGTTCTATTGCTGAAGGAGATGCCTATGATGCACGGACGCATCTGACAACTCAAACAGGAGGGGCTGGAAGAGGAATCATCTATTTGGCGAATGTTGGCGTGTTTGGTACATACTCTGATCAAGGTGGCTCAGTCGAAGTCACCTTATTCCAGACATCGCAGGTCAAGGTCGGGCAAGACTATATCATAAGGATATATATCAATTCCTCCAATGATACTGTTCCATTGATCTCTGTTTCAGATCCCTTGGGAAATCCTGTTGTTGACCGAGAAAATGCCTCACTCATAAATGAGACGACCTATCAGTACACCTATTCAACTTCATTCTATGCAATTGCAGGTGAGTGGCATACTGATATTGAATTGGTGATCGATGATGAATCAATTCATTATCAGACCACATGGGAGCTCTCTGAAGGAGAGACTGAAGTTGAGATTTCAGAAGTTGATGCGTCCTCACCGCCCAGTATCAATGCAAATGCAAAGATCAAGAACATTGATGAGGTGCCTTTTGATTATTACTATGAGCATTGTATACTCTCAGATCCAAGCCAGCTATGCTCGGATCCAGAAGCGCTCGTCAATGACAGCGGCTGGCATTTGATTGAAGGCGGGGAAGAATGGGAGCCCGAGTTATCATTATCCTATTCAGAACCTGGAATGTATTGGTATAAAGTTATGGTCTACACCGGACTCCATTTTGTGCAAACCAATGCTTCCTTTATCATCGAAACCGAGGAAGAAGAGAGCGGGAATGAAGGAAATGACGGCGGAGGCGGTGGAGGAGGCGGCGGTGGAGGAGGCCAAAGAACCTTGCCCCCTCTCGAAGAAGAACCCGAAGAATTGCTGAACACATCAATCTCGGGTCTCCCTCCTGAGATTGAAGTGCCCTCTCAAATACATGAGGAGATCATCGAAATAGAAACGCGGCCGGATATTCAACGTGGACATCAGTATTTACAGGAGATGAAATATGCTGGTTTCCCGACGACAACCATGGCTGATCTCCTTGAATCAGCTGAAGAGGCGTATTATGCAGAAAGGGATGATGAAGTGTTAAAGATACTTGTCGAGATGGAAGAGAAAAAAACGCTTGCTTACCGTGCTTATGACTTAATCCGGCAGACAGATTATGGAGAAAGGACCACTCCGATTTTAGGAGCTGTCATTGGGACGGCAGAATCATCTCAGAGGAAGATTTGGAAGAAGGCAGTTGCTGCATTTGAAAATGAGGAATTTCAAGAAGCATTGACACTTGCTCAATCTGCCTTGGTTGAATCTCCTTCTTCAGATAGGAAGCCCCTGAACATAGGTCTTCTCCTTGTACTATTAGCGATCCCTTTGCTGGGGATCGTTGGATTCAACAAGTATCAAAAAGCAACAATCACCTCTCGCATCGCAAAAAAACTTACCAAGGAGCAAGAGGTGTATAAAAGTATCCAAAGGGTTGAAGATGATTACTCTAATAAAAGAATTGATCAGAGCATGTATCACCTTCAACTAGGAAAACTGCTCAAGAAACAGCAGAAGCTCGCTGCAAGAAAGAACCCTGATCTGTTGAAGATGAGATTTAGAAAACCTCATCCCAAGAAAGAGCTTCAAGAGGAGCATAAGCTCATCATGAGACAGGTTGAGAAGCTTCAGAACCGATATCAGAAGAATGACATGAGCAATGAGCAATATCAAGCTTCTCTTGATAGATATGTAAAACGACTTTCGGTTATTGATGAATTGACAGAGAT
This sequence comes from Nanobdellota archaeon, assembly GCA_043812875.1. GTDB lineage: Archaea > Nanobdellota > Nanobdellia > Woesearchaeales > JAHIVG01 > JBDRLS01. The sequence goes on along the minus strand of JBDRLS010000029.1, from coordinate 2,271 downwards.
GCATGAGGATAACCAATTCCAAGAGCATCTCTTCAAATCCACGTCATTTAAATAATACCGTTTATTCTTGAAGGGTATGATCACCATCCTCGATGCTTATAGTGATGAACCATCAGGTTTAGGTGTCCCCCCCTACCTTGGAACGTATCCAAGGTATCTTTATGGAGAATTAGCATCCCAAAAGCCGAACTATCTCACCATCGATGACCTCAGGAATGCTTTATCTGAGCGGAAGAAGAATCCTCATAAGACCGATATCGGCATTGCCAATCTCACGCGGACAAAAGAGGAATCACTGCGGATCCTGAAGGATACAGAAACACTGTATGTCACTGGCGGGGTCCACACCCCGGGAAAATACCTGAGCGCCAACCCTGCAAGCATGGGCGAGCTCTCAAGACTGCTCCCCAATATTAATGCAGAGAAAATCCTCGTCGGCCCCGCTGCGAGGGGGACACAGTTCCAGGGGGGGAAGAAAGCAGAGAAACCATTGGCATTGTTCAATGAGGTCGATGCAGAGTTCGGTGAAAAGAGTTTTGACAAGATAGAGCAACAAGCGATTCCTGGAGCTGCGTTGTTGAAGCAGATTCCTTATCCAGTCATTGTGGAGATCGAGACAGGGAGGGGCTGTCTCAGGGCTAAACACTGCTCCTTCTGCACAGAAGGCCTGAAGAAGATCTCCTATCGGGACAGTAAAGATATCTTGAATGAGCTTGGCGCGCTGAGAGAAGCAGGTGTCCAGCATATCCGTTTCGGCAAGCAGGCTGATTTCTACAGCTACAAATACCATCGGCCGTTGGAGATCGAGAAGATCCTGAAAGGGGCATCACAGCTCGGCTTCAAGACAATCCATATCGACAATGCGGATCCAAACTTTGTCATGGGAAAGCATGGCGAGAAGATTACAGAGTTGATCGTCAAGTATTGCACATCAGGCAATGTCGGCGCTTTCGGGGTAGAAAGTTTTGATCCTGCTGTCCAGCAACAGAATATGTTGAATGCGTCGAATGATATGATCATGGACGCTATTCGGAGGATCAACGAGTTCGGCGCGGTAACTGGAGAGAATGGCATGCCCACGTTCCTCCCTGGAATCAATCTTATCTTCGGCTTGAAGGGAGAATCGCGAGCTTCAGGAGAATTAAATATGCAGTACCTGCGTCAAATCATGAAGGAAAATCTTTTTCTAAGACGAATTAACATAAGACAAGTCGTCAAATATCCTGGAACTCCATTATTTGATGAACAATATAAAGTCAAGACCAAGCGGTATTACTGGAAATGGCGGCGCGAGATCAGGACTGAAATCGACCATCTGATGCTCGAGAGGATTGTTCCTGCGGGGACTATCATGAAAGACGTCCGCATGGAAGTCCACGACGGCAACAACACCTTCGGCAGGCAGTTTGGGACGTATCCGCTCGTTGTCGGCGTGAAGGAGAAACTTGATATACAGAAAGCATATACCCTAGAAATAACAGGACATATGTTAAGGTCTTTAGTGGGAAAAGTCATTCTATAGAGGGGGAACATGTTTGAACATCAACATTGGCTATTATCTAGAGAGAGAAGAAGACTCCCAGTGGAAGTGAGGGAAGAGCTGGATATTTGGTCAGGGCACTTCAGGTCTTACAACAGTAAGAGGCATGCAATACTGACTGGAATGGCCAAATATCTTTCAAGACAAATGCCAAAAGAAGATATTGAAATCAGTCCTGCCACACTAGCTCACACATTTCAATCATATGTTGGCACTATCGGACCATTTTTTGTTCGAGCCCCTCTTACTCAATTAGAAGATGTGTTTGCTGATATAGATCTTGATGAACTAAACAATGGCATCTACAAACATGAGTTAGCCGATTATGTAAGGGAAGGAGGCAAGAAAGCAGTGAATAGGCTGTTTGACCGAGAGCTTCATGGCCAGGTAACATTCAGATTGCCTAATGGAGATGAATACGATTTAGGAAGCATGAGGCTTGCCCATGCCAATGACTATGAAGGACTATTCATAGATTACTCCTTTCATCCGAGAGGTAAAGAGAATCGTATATTAGTCAAGAGCTGCCATGCGAGCCTAAATGAAAAAACAACTCCGCCCATAACAACAGAATTAGTTGCATCTATGCTTGTTGCATGGACATTTCAACCACTCAAAGAAAGGGTCCTTGCCCTCGCAAGAGAGTATTTAATTCCCAATCCTGATCTGCCGGATCCTGAGACGCGTCTCGGCGGTCGATCATTCGATGTGTATATCCCTATTGCCGCCCC
>JBDRLS010000028.1:0-3806 GCA_043812875.1 Nanobdellota archaeon | reverse complement strand
ATCAGAAGGGATACTCAAACATCACTTGCCAGCGCTTTGCAGGAATTCTCTAAATACAGCTACGGCATCCTCTCCACGTCTCTTATACACGTTGACTGACTGATGATATCCGTCAACCACGACCATGATGCCATCTTTGTGCAATGCTTCAATCCCATTTGCTCCAGCATTTCCGCAAGAGACTTTAACAATGAGGGAAAGATCCTTCCAATAACTTGGAGTTAACCAGTCTTCTGCGCAAATCACCACTCCGAGCTCTTTCCCGTGCCATTCCATTTTCTGAGGACGTCTTTTTGTATGGCGGTGGACCACCATGCCTTCCTGGATGCCGAAAACATCATTCCATTGGCGCTTTCCTTGGTTGTAGACCATTGTTCCAGGAAATACTGTTCCACTCCAGTCATCGGTCGCCTCAAGGAGCTCATTGAGATAGTGGTTTTTTTCATCAATGGTCAGGGCCGGATGCTCTTGCCCGGGGAGAATGGGTCTCGGCGGGCAATACGATAATTCGGGAGCAATAACTAAACCATATTTCTTCGAGGCAATGGTGTCAATTATTTTTTTATGGATTGGCTCTATCAGTCGGCCAGTAAAAGAAGTCTCTGCTAATACCGCAGCAATACGAATATCAGAGATCTCTTCAGGGATGTCTATAACGGGTATCTTGTTCATTGTGATCGATCACCCTTTTAGAAATGCTTCAACTACTTCTTCTGCCGTCTGCGCTTCTCTTTCTTCATCTTCTTACGCTGCCACTTCCAGCGCATCTGGCCTTTCTTTTTCCAACGTCGGGAACTTCTCTTCATCTCCCTCAGGGGATTTGGGAGGGATTTATAAAGGTATTGGTTCCCGAAGGCTTTAATAATGGGTAGGATTTCTTCTAGGCCATGAAAGCCACAGCCCTTGCACATCCGAACATTGCCCTCATCAAGTACTGGGGGAAGCGGGATAAGTTGCTCTTCTTGCCGCAGAATGGTTCTATTTCCTTGACCTTAGACGGTATGTGGACCAAGACGACAATCGAGTTCTCAAATGCACATAAAATTGACTCCCTCACAATCAACAACGAGCCATCCGAACTTACTGACCATCAGGTCAATCATCTCGACAAGATCAGAGAGTTAGGTGGGACGACAGCCCATGCCAAGATTGCATCGGAGACAAATTTTCCTGTAGGCGCTGGATTGGCATCTTCCGCTTCTGGCTTGGCTGCATTGACTGCGGCAGCGACGAAAGCACTAGGATTAGAGTTGACAGAAAAAGAACTGAGCATCTTAACAAGACAAGGATCCGGCTCTGCTTCCCGATCAATATGCGAAGGCTTTGCAGAGTGGCACCGCGGAGAGAAAGATGATGGCACCGACAGCTTCGCAGAAACCATCGCCCCTAAGGATTATTGGCCCGGGATGAGATTGATCGCCACCATAGTCTCTGAAGAGAAAAAGAAAATCAGCAGCCGCGCGGGGCATGAACAAACAGTTGCGACGTGTCCTTACTATGGGGGATGGTTAGCGACGATAAAGGACGATCTCACAGCGATGAGGACAGCGATCAAGGAAAAAGATTTCACCCTGCTCGGCGAGACCGCAGAGTTCAACTGTCTGAAGATGCACGCCACCATGATCACTACAAAACCCTCTATTATGTATTGGGAGCCTGCATCCGTGGAAATCATGCACGCTATCCAGCAATGGAGGGAAGAAGGCTTGGAAAGCTATTTCACCATTGACGCCGGGCCTCAAGTCAAGGTGCTTTGCATGGAAAAGGATGTTGAAGAAATTGAAAAAAAATTACAGGCGCTTCTCGGGGTGAAGCGCACCATTGTGTGCAAGCCGGGTGATGGTGTCTCTTATTCTGAGGAGCACTTGTTCTGATGGCTAGTTAGTCGTGCCATATGCGTTAGGATTAGGCCAACATTTATTTTCCTGGCACATCTCTCCCTGTTCACACTCTCCATTATTGATGCATTCAACACCTTCGCAATCTTCAGGACAATAGTACGGATAGCTTGGAGTATTCTCTCCCTGATCGCACACATCATCTCCACATTCGCCATATTGGGTTGGGCCGCCCTTTGCACATCCATCATCATGCTCATCATCAGCCATGCATTCTACTTCATCTAGGTTGTTGTAATCATCATCAAGATCTACCGCATCCTCTTGATCTTCTAGCTCGCATTCGTTCTCTTTGCAGATGACCACTTTATTTCCGGTGATTCCTGTGCAGAAATCAGGGCACTGCTCGGTTTCATCGACGAAATCAGCGTTACCAACAAAGCATTCTCCTGTGGTGATGTGGACGCCGCATGCGCAGTCAGCGGTTTTCTCGCAGAATTCTGACATGTCATCCTTATCATCTTGGTCATTCTCTTCATCAGGGCAGACAGCATTTTCCTCCCAGTAACCTTTCCCTCGCCCATATTCATTGCTAACCTTGTCTGCGATGTCCTTTGCGAGCTGCGCAACATTCTTGGCTTCTTCTTCATCTTCAATCTGATCAGCATGTGCCATGATTACTTTGACAAGGTCAATGACCTCTTGAGGGGTGAATGATTCCTTATCTGAATAGGCTGAGACATCTAAGGGGATGGTCATACTCTCAGGGAACAAGTCGCATTCAATGTTTTTTTCTAAAGCATAGGTGTGCCTTTCAGCTTTTTCAGCCATGCTTTGGAATACTGTTAGACGTTCTCTGACCTCTTCTTTCACTTTATTCATGATCTCCATTTCCGTTCGTAGCTCAATCCCTCTGGAAAGAACATTATCTGTGTTTGAGATGGCTTCTAAGGCACGTTCTCTTCCTTGTGCACTTGCTTCCATGGCACGTTCCAATCCAGCATGTGCTGCTTCCGGTGCATTCTCATAGACTTCTGCTAAAACCAGAAGGTGCTTCGTGGTCTGCTCAGCGACCTGCTCAGCAGTCTCCTGATCTTTTTCTGCGTCTCTATTCCTCTTCTCCACGGCCTTCTCGTAGCGCTCCTGGGCCTTTTCAAGATATTTCACCTTATTCTCTTTGATGACCGAAGCCAACTCAGCAGCGCGCTCATCGGCGAGGGATTCTGAAGATTGGAAGACGTCAAACATCCTGTCAAGGAAATAGAATGGAGAATCCGGAGTGATGCCTGGACTTAATTCCTCTGTCTGGGCAGAGACTGATGTCAAAAATATCAACAATAATGCAAATGCAGCGATTTTCATTGGGTCACCTCTTGACTACTAAACGTGGTTGTTTTTATTAAATGTTTTCTATTGTTGACTCTGAGAACATACCCTGAAAGAAAAAAAGTGGGCTAAATGAGAAGCCCTTGCTCTAAAACTCGACCTTCACGTCTTTCATGTCTGCTTCAGACACCTTGTACATCTCCCTCTTGACCAGCTTCATCATGTTGGCGATGACCATGTCCGGGAAGGACTCTATCTTGATGTTGAAGGTGTTGACGGAATCGTTGTAGAACTCCCTTCTGTCCGCCAGTTCGTTCTCCAAGCCGGAGATGCGCTGCTGCAATTGCATGAAATTCTCGTTTGCCTTGAGCTGGGGATAGTTCTCAGAGACAGCGAACAATGTCTTCAGGGCGCCGGTCAGCTGATTATCAGCGGCGGCCTTCTCAGCCATGGTCTTCGCACCCATCATAGACGTACGCGCCTTGGTGACCCCCTCCAAGACTCCCTTCTCATGCTTCATGTAGCCCTTCACTGAAGCAATTAATTTTGGCAGTTCATCTGTCCTCTGCTTAAGCAGGACATTGATGTTTGCCCATGACTTCTCGATGTTGTTCTTCAACCTCACGAGGCCGTTGTAGATGC
>JBDRLS010000027.1:0-3015 GCA_043812875.1 Nanobdellota archaeon | reverse complement strand
CGTCCGAATGCAGGATTCATGAAGAAGCATCTAGGAGACTCCCTTGATAAGCGCGGTTTCATCAAGGTAGATGACCAGTTCAGGGTTAAGGGCCACCAACACATCTATGCTGTCGGCGATGTCACCAATATAAAGGAAGAGAAGCTTGCGCAGAACGCAGAGGCGCATGCGAGCATACTCTGCCATAACCTTCTCAACAAGGCAAAGCAACACTATGTCAGTAGGCAAAGAGCCCTGCTCATCAGCCTCGGAAAGCATGATGGGATATTCGCCTATAAGAACAGCATGTTCCACGGCATCATCCCGGTGAAACTTAAAGGATTCGTTGAAAGGAAATCAATGAAAAAATATATGAAAAAAAATTAAAGGATCTCTTTTCCGAATATCGCCTTCTCAAGTCCCCATTTCCTCGTACCCAATGCGAAGATCATGATAAATGCTGCACGATAGAGCAGTGCCAATTCTCCGCCATTTGTTAGGGGTATGAGACCATTGACAGCATGGACCTTGAAATAAGCGACGATCATGGTGACACCGCCAAACAGTGCAGCGATCCTCGTAAACACGCCGAGGATGATAAGAATTCCTCCGAAGAATTCGATGATGCCTGCAAACCAGATAAGGGTGAACAAATCAAGAGTGTTCCCTCCGAATGCACCGAAGAGCTTCTGTGCGCCATGGAACATGAAAAGGACGCCGATGATGATGCGGAATATGATATAGAACGTATCCAAATGCTTGTCGAGGGCTTTCATTATATCACCAAAAGAGAGATATTGTCTTGTTTATTTAAAGATTTCTAGGAGAAGACGGTTCATGTGTTCTCAAATCAAATGGGGTGGCAAAAGATATGTTCACTTCGAGCTCTTCTCCAAGCGGCATGACCTGATCAATGATGACCTGTTTATACGCTTCATTTCTCGCGACCATGGTATTGCCCTTCCCCTTTTCTGTGACAAGGACCGTTCCTTTCCAGCCGATCCATGCATCATTTGCCTGCTGTGCTACCTCCTGATATACTGCAGTCATCTCTTTCGTCCTTCTCTTGAGGATATCTCCTGTCAATTGCTTCAACTGTGCAGCAGGAGTATTGGGCCTGGGCCAGAAGCGTGCGATGTTGATCCTTTCCGGCTGTGCCCAGCGGACAACATCTTTTGTATATTCAAAGTCTTGATCGTTTTCAGTAGGATAGCCGCAGATGATGTCTGTTGCAATGCTGATGCTGGGGATTGCTTCCTTGAATGCATTGACGACTTCCTTGAATTCAGCGACAGTGTATTCCCTATTCATGTCTTTCAATACCTTGTCGCTGCCGCTCTGCAGCGGGATGTGAAGGAATTTATAGATTTTGGGATGTTGGTATGCGGCTACGAGTTCGTCGAGCATGGGGAGCATATGCTCAGGATTTCCCATGCCTACTCTGAGCATGAATGCTCTCGGAATCGTGCATATCGCTTTCAGTAGCGCGGGTAGAGATGAGCCGATATCCTTGCCGTAGGCGCTGTTGTCTTGTGATGTCAACCAGATCTCTTTTGCTCCATCCTCGACAGCCTTGCTGATATGGCGCACGATATCTTCGATAGGATAAGAATAGAGTTCCCCCCTTGCGTGCTTTGTCTTGCAGAAAGAGCAGCTGCCGAGACAACCATGGAGTATCGGAACGATCTCGATGACCGGGTTGAGGCGGCATTTCGGCAGGTTGAGCCTTGCTCTGTTCTCTCTTTCAAGCTTGACGAGCAGATTTCCTTTCAATGTCTCGTTAACGACCTTGGTGATATGCTCTAATGCATAGGTGCCGATGATTGAGTGTTTTGTCGTGAATGACTTTTCTGCTTGTGGGATGCAGCCAGCTAGGATGATAGTCTTGCCTTCTTGCTCTAGCTTTTTGAGTTTTGTTTTGAAGAATGACTCTGTCGGGCCTTTGACCGTGCAGGTGTTGAAGACAATGAGGTCTGCATGTCCTTCGTTGCCGATGATCTGGTGGCCTTCCTGTGCGAGGATGCCCGCCATGACCTCTGAGTCAGCTTGGTTCGCTGCGCAGCCTTGGGTGATGAAATGGATGGATACCATTGTTTATCACGGCCATCTCCTTTTTCTTGGATGATATGCACTGCTCATGATGCCGGTTACATGAGCAAGGGGATGCCTGCCTGAAGGGCTTTCTTTTGCTAACTTTTTCCGGCATCGCCTTAAACTGATATGTTGTTCATAAACCAATTTCCCTCGAACGTTCATGACGTCAATATCTTGAATGAGCTCTTCAAGCATTTCCTTATATGTCGGAAACTCATTGATTTCAGGAAACTGCCTCCTTATCCTCTGCAATCGCCTGACCAACGATGCGATCGCATCGACCTGGATCAGGTTGAGCGTCTGTGCCCTGATCTCACAAAGGGCATCATTATCCAGGATGATGCCTTCAGGATGCTGGTCTGTGATCACTTTTCTTTCTTTTGTGAGGATGTCATAAAGCAACAGCTCATAGACAGCCAACTCAATGTAGGGCAGGGTCTTCATTTGGCGTGCTGATCCCCTATATTCTTTCGAGATATCCCTTTCAGGATGCGCTGCCGCTTGGCGCTGGAGGAAGCCGACGTACATGTGTCTATCTTCTTTCGTGATCTCAACACCGTATTTCCCTTTATATGCATTGATTATCGTTTCGATGTTCTCGTCGGTGAATGTCATTTTCGGGGAGTCATCAATCTTTTCCCTTATACCAATCAACAAGGATTGGCTCATCGTTCATCGCTCTCGCTAATGGGTGGGTTCCTCTTGGAACAGAGAGCTGAGATGATCGTCTATGCTTGTTGATCCCGAATGCGTCTTTGTATTCTAAGGCTCCCCTTACGTTCTTTACTGCTTCATCCTGAAGCACTTCCTCCAGGATGCCTCTATATGTCGGAAGGTATGCTAGATGGGAAAATTGTTTTCGTATATTGTTCAAGCGACTGACAGCGGTTCCGATAGTGGCATCCGAATAACAATCTGCTGGCTTGACCTTGAGCATGGGAA
>JBDRLS010000026.1:0-2347 GCA_043812875.1 Nanobdellota archaeon | reverse complement strand
AGAGTGGCATACAATCCTTCACAGCTGGCGCCCTTTGTCGAGAGAAAATCTTTTCCAATTAGCACTGTCAATTCAAGACTCATGCCTTCAGTGATGATATATTCTTTTGGATAGTCAGGAGGGCATGATTCAGTAAAGACTTCATCCATCCACATCAGATTACCGACATCTTCTAGAGAGGTAGGTGTTCTAGCATAGGTAATCTTTATCCAATCATTGAGTGGGACTTGCTTGAACAGTTCTAGGGATTCTGCTTCAATGCCCTTAAATGTCCATCCCTTTCCATAATAGGACAGTTCATTTGGGATATATAACATCTGTCCCGGTGCGATATCAGGAGAGAGCTCAAGGAGATAGCCTTCGCTTGGCTGATGGAGCAACTTGATATATCTGAGGGTCTTCCCACCGACGTCATCAATAAATGAATCATCGTCTGCATCATTGGTCGAATCAGGGACGAGTCCGGAGTCGAGCTGTAATTTTCTCGCAATATATTTGACAGTATACCCATCTTCATGAGCCTTTCTCGGGCCTAGGATCATCTCATCAGCAACCTCAAGAATGCTCTGCCCAGGGTCGGGGACAATAGTCTCCTGATAGATGATGTCCTTCCTGAACTCTGCTCCCATTAACAATGGGACTGCTGCCAAGAGATAATATACTGGTCTCATAGCAAGGGGGGACTTTATGGCAGCATAAAAGGCTTTCGGCGAGAATTCAGTCCACTACAATAAGTCCGCCACTATTATGAGGGATTAGTTCAGAATCTTCAGGCGTTGTGGGAATGTATTTAATCGCAACACCTTTCAAGATTTTATCGACAAGGCCGTCTTCTCCGGCAATTACTCCCTGTTCAGTTCCTCTGACTGTGTCGTATCTGTCGGTTCCTACCAGGCCATTTTGGTGCTGAAGCTCGAGAATGATCTCTCCAATGGATAACTGCTGTTCAATCCAGAATTGAGTGAGGAGCGCTGCAATTGAGGACAAACTAGATCCTTCTTGAGGGATGATGGTGTAGACTTCTTGGCCCTCTTTGTTCAGGCTCGGGCCGAAGATACCGGCCTCTTCATGGTAGGGAGGTTTTTCTGGCTCAGCAGCCTCTTGTTCATCAGAAGCAGAGAACTTCAATGGTTTGTGGGGACTGATAGGATCTGGGTCCACCTTGCAGGCACTGCATGACTTAGGCTTGTTTATCCTATTACTAGGAAACATCGGCCCATTTATTGGATCAATGCCGAGTGCTTGAGCACCAGAACCAGCATAAAGAAGCGCACTTCCAGCATAAAAAATCAATGTGATGGCTGCTGTAGGACGCATATTTATTCAAAAGAATAGGTACTATATATGCTTTTAGGAAAAGGTTTTTAAATTCCATCACCGTTTCGTTCGCTATGTACACACACTTCCTAGCAATCAAGAAGAAGTACGATGATTTCTATCGGAAACTCATAAAGGACGGTGTACTGCCGATGCGGACAACAGAGAAAGGCTTCTGGCATGCGAGCATCAGCCATGAGGTGTATGAGGCATTCGAGAAACTCGGGCTTAAGCAGAGCAGGCATTTCCTCGATCTAGGGAGTGGAGACGGCAGTGTTGTGCTCATCGCCTCGCTCTTCGGGACACGCGCTGTCGGCGTGGAACATGATCCTTGGCTGCACCAGGTTGCCGGCAAGATCCAGCGCGAGCTCGGGAAGCTTCCTTATGTGCCGTCCGCGGTCTTCTACAATGAGGATTATCATCAACATCCACTCCATGGCTATGACACGATCTTTCTCTCCCCAGATGCGCCGTTCTATCGGGGTGTTGAGAACAAGCTTCTCAAAGAACTCAACGGCCGGCTGATCGTGTACGGGAATGAATTCTTGCCTCAGCGACTGAAGAAAAAGAAAGAAATAAATGTGAACGGGACATCGGTCGGAGTATATGAACGAACGTAAGCTGAAGGCGGTCGTCTGCCTGCCGACGAGGAATGAAAGAGAAAGCATTTCTGACATGATCGACCGTATCAAGGCATTGAAGCTTCCACTCTTCATCTCGGATGAACAATCAACCGATGGCACACTTGAGATCGCCAAGAAGAAACAAGTCGAAGTTTTCCAAAGAGATGGTTCGGGCAAGGGCGCAGGTGTCCAGAAAGCAGTAGAAATTGCTCGGAAGCGGGGATTTGATGTCCTTGTCATCATCGACTGCGATTGCACTTATCCTCCAGAATACATCCCTAAACTGCTCGCGCGCATGCCGAAATACGACATGGTTGTCGGAGCGAGGAGGATGAAAGATGTGACCTGGGGCCATCAGCTGCCAAACATGTTCTTTACTGTACTCATTGATCTCTTGTTTCTTGGGG
>JBDRLS010000025.1:0-6529 GCA_043812875.1 Nanobdellota archaeon | reverse complement strand
CCCGACGTAGCTCATCATCTTCTTCTCGCGTTCTGTTTGAGCCGTCTTGCTCTGCGTCATCAGGCCTTTGAGCTTCTCCTCAAACTTTGTTGCAAGCTCTAAGAGGGGTCTTGTGTCGATCTTGAACCCCAAATACTTATCAACAGCCTCGATGATCACAGCAGAAGCCTTGCTGTCAGGCAGTTCAGAATGCGTCTCAGCAAAGATACATGTCAAGGGCCTCTCAACACTCTGGCATAATGCTCCTGCCATGCCGATGACAATGCCTTCCTGGAGGGGTTTTAAGCCTGCTTTTTGCAGCTTTGCCTTTCCTGCATGGTTTGCATAATAGAAGACATTATGCGAGTTCTCATCCTTTGAGCCGATGCCCTCCAGGGTGATGACCTCTTTTGCCTTCACTTTCTTGGCAATATCAGCGATCTCCTTGGCAATCTTCCATTCGAGGCCTTGCGCGCCTGTAATAGCATGGATGATAAGTATGTTCTTGGACAGATTATAATGGATGCCGATCGAATCGATCATCTTCTGCTTATGGATGGCGACGACCGCAGGCAGCTCCTCAAACCAGATCTTGCCGATCTGTTTTTGGTTGAGATGTTCGAGAAGGAACTCTGTGCAGATCGTGCCGACAAGACCAAATCCTGGAAAGCCGATGATGATAGTGGGGTTCTTGGGCAAGGATGTAAGCTTGAGCACGGGGATCACCTCTACAAATCATTGGTGTGAAGGATTCTTATAAACGTTTGCATTCACATGCGAGCAACTTCATTGAGCAGCAGCCTGTCCTGGTTCTCGACGCGGCCGAGGAGCTTTTGAAATGAGCTGTTGATGGCGTCCAAATGGGTCTTGACTTTCTTTGCCTGATCCTTGGTCTCAATCTTCTCAATCTGATGCAAGGCTTGGATGCTCTGATGGATGCGAAAGAAAAGGATCTTGGTGAGCTCAGCGAGGTCAGCGGTGTGGTCAAGTTCTTCTTTGAGGAGTATAAAGAATTTTTCTGATGTCTCCTTCACGTCTGCAAATGACTTTGCTTTCTTGTACGCCTCGAGATAATCATGCTCAGCAAGCTTCTCTTCCTTCACTTTCCGTGCCCTGACCTTGATTCTTCTTAATATCGAGGTCGTGGCTGCGGTGTTGATAGCCTCTCTTAGCTCTAATCTGGTCCATTCCCTCGATTGCCGCTTGGACACTTCCCAGACGGCTCGCAACCTCTTTTCCAAGGTGTTCATCATTCCCTTCCATGTCTCGCCCATCTCTTTATTGAGCTTGTCATGGGCATCCCTTACCTTTTTCATATCAGCATCTGCCTGTCTCTTATCCGTTTTTTTCTGTTTTTTCACAGTCTGGATCTCTTTTATCATGCTGCCTTTGATCCTCACCAACGACTCCTTGATTGCTCGATATGCTTCCTTTAAAGTGAGTGCCTCTGTGTAGAACATTCGATCTTCCTGGACTGAGATGCTAGCAAGGCTTTTTTCTTCCTTGAAGAAGAGGTTCCCCAGCTTTTCAGTGAACTGTTCGAGCTCCTTGAATAGGTCCTTCGCACCTCTGATGGCGTTTTCCTTCGCAGCCAAGTTGGGGCGCTGCTGGATTTGGGTGATGAGGACGCCGATCCTATTCCGCAAATCAAGGATTTTTGGCTCATACCGCTGGATGCGCCATAGCTTTGTCCTGAGACGGATAAACAGATATGTTGGCCCAGGAAAAAGAGGCCATTTGTAGGCTTTAACCGGATGCAGTCCCATCTTAGAGTTCCATCGCGAACATGGCGATCATGAGGAAAACGCCCTCGATGACGAATAAGACATAGTAGATGGTGTGGCTGATGAAGGATAAAGCAAACCAGTCCGGGCCGATGTTAAACCTGGCCAACACCTGAAAAAGGCCGATGATGAAGACGAGGACGGCAATGATGAATGAGGTTTTTCCGACAGGATTGGAGTTCGTGATCTCGATGATCGAGTTCATCACCAAATAAGCTCCTCCAATGGCGAGGATGAAGGCAAAGATCTCGATAGGGAGGAACTTCAGCTCAAACCACGCCGGGCCCTTGTTAAACTTGGACAGCAGCGGAAGCGCACCGAATGCAGTGAGGACCACTCCAACAACAAAACTGGCGAAATCCTTTGTCTGTATCATTGTCTACCTCTTTTTAATTCATCCTTAGGTTTTTTTAATAGCCCGGAGATCGACATTGGCCATCTGTTCCAATGCTGCCATATCACTCACAAAAATCTGCGCAATTTGTTTTTCTGTTCGCTCTTCTTTCAATATTACTTCGTTTGGAAGCAAGTGATCCCTTTTCGCTTTGTTTTCTAGTATCTCTTGGATTCCACCGACATTTGCTGCAAAAACATGTCCCATCGCCATCACAAACCTGCCGATCCTTTCAAAATCTTCGAGGAACTTTACTTCATCATCAGTCCAATGTTTCTCTTCTTTTATAGCTTCTTTAACTTTATGTTGATCAACGACGTTTTTTTCCCATAACGTCCTATGGTTGACCAACTTATTCATTCTATTGATAGCCTTCGTTAATTCAAGTCGTTCGAACCATTTAGTGGGAAAATTGATTTTTCTATCCTTTTTCCAATTATGTATGATGGCGACATCCTGTGCAGTGAGAACCATTGTTTTCCACCTCGGTTTTGATTATTATGGATTTTCCTTCGGGAAATGTCCTATATAAATGTTTCCATTCTAGAGGAAGTACTCTTTTCAGGCTTCATCAGGGGTATTATTCTTTTCCTCAAGTCTCTTCTGTATCTCTACCTGTAATGTGGAAATGTTCATTCTCATCTGGGCTTCAATATTATTCCAGTCCTCATACGTTATCGTCTTACCATAATCTTGGATTCCATTTCGTTTCATTCTAACCTCTTCTAAAAATTTCCAACTCAAATTGAGTTCGTCATGGCTGGAGCAAAGGAATGCGAAGAGACAGACCTGATTTGAGACCTCGACCCTGTCAAATAATAGAAGCGCTTCTGAAAGCATTCTGAGGGCATCATAATTGCCAATATACCCGCTCATCCATTCAGGATCATTCTTCTTTATCGAGTTGACGATTAAATTAGCTGAGCTGACGCATGTTTTGGCATTACGCAAGATATGTCTTATTTTTTCTTCATTTATTGCTTTTTTTCTATGGATAAAACCTTTTGAGATACAGAATTCAAGTGTTTCCTTGTATGTTTTTTGCATGTATTGTTACATCCATGTCCTGAATGGATCCTTTTATGAAATCCCCCTCGACAATGTATGGTATGAGCTTTTCCATCCTTTTTAAGTCATTTCGGTCTTTTGCCGGATGAATTTCGATGAGTCTGCCAATTTTTTTGGCATATTTCCATATCGGCACCTGCGCATGCCCATAAACAAAGATATCGATATCACTTTCTTCATGCCAATCCCAGCGAGAATAACTACCGAAAAGCACCACTACTTTCGCACCTTTCAATATTGAGAGAAAACTGAGTAATCCACTTTCAGTCAACTCCTTTAGAGCAAATAATCTTTTTCTCATCCTAAATTCAGGATTCTGTTCCACACTCGTATAATATGGCATTTTTCCCTTTCGCTTAACTCGTTTAACAATACATTCTTTCTGGAATTTTTTTAACCAAAGACTAAGCTGTGGCCTGCTGATCCCTGTTTTTTTGAGTAATTCGTTGAAATACCAATGCTTCGGCGAGTTGAAAAATGGCATTAACACTCTTTCTTCTTTACTTTGCATAATAGTTAGTATATCCTAACTAATATTTAAAGGGTGTGGAAAAGGGGCCGCGTAGAAAACCGATAAGGTGAACTTCTTTTTGATCCGTTTAAGCAGCAGATGGCAAGGTGAGTGATCAGAAAAGCACACCGCCAGGATCAAAAAGAACCAGGTTTTCTACGCGGCTGGAAAAGGGAAATATTTAAATACTACAGAGAAGGAATATGGGTATTAACTAAAAAAGGTGATCACATGTCAAAGAAAGGATTCATCGCTCATCCCATGACCTGGATTTTTATCGCGTTCCTCGCAGGTATTGTGGTAACATATCTTGCTGCCCAGGGAATCATCAATGTTCCTATAAAAATCTGTCCGCGCTAAATCTTTATTTCCTTTTTCACTTCTTTCTTAGAATATCCATATGTATCTTGGACATATTTTTCCACCTGTTGAATGAGCGTCTTTCGTTGGTCTGTCATCGCTTGAATAACTGGCTGATGTCTCACCTCATTATTCTCCCGCTGAAATTTCTCGATAAACATGAGGAGCTTTGTACTTTGCTCATTGATGTATCTCATCGCCCCTTCAAATCCCCCTTCTGAACCTTTCTTTTTAAAGTGCTTTTCAATTTCCTTCTTGTCAAGGCGCTTGATGAGTTCCTTCCATTCATTCGGCATCATCCTCTGGATCCCTTTGGCATTATGGGGGAGGGATTCATGCTGTTTTCGTTGAAGGGCTGTGAAGAGATCAGCCGAGAAGCGGTCGGCATGCACTCTGATATATTCATTCTCTCGAACAAGCTCACCATTGAGCTTAACGAGTCTTAGATGAACATCATGCGTATCGACGTGCTGAACAGAAACTTCTTCATCATGGTCCTCAACTCGTATCGTAAACTTATGGTTCAAGAGAACACTTTCGCTGTTCAGCCAACGGATGAATGATGCTGCCTGGATGCCATCCATTTTGGCTTCATTTGCTTCCTTCACCATTTCCTTAAAGAGCTTATTAGCGTCATCAGCGTGGGAAGTGGATTTTATTCTTTCAACGATTGCTTTGACTTTCCTAAATGTCTCTTCTTTCTCCTGCATCTGTATTTTTGCGTCATCAAGGGTAATATACCTCTCTTTTAATTCAATAAGATGTGATCCCAAGTCGTTTGTCCTGTAAAACTGCTTCATCTCCTGCACTTTTGATTGCTGGGTGAAGACCATCCTGTCAAACCACCGCCAGTTGAAATCCATCTTTTCAAAATCTTCGTCATTTGGTTCGGAGCCGCGCATAAATGGAACGGTTAAATGGATGGCCGGGTCAAAGTTAGTGTTTTCTTCCTTCACCAAAGCAGTCAACTGTTTGTTCATCTGGTCGAGCTGAGCAACACCTTCAGCAGTTTTTGAGAATTCTCCTTGAAGTGATGGCTGCGAACGTGCAGCTTCGTGCAAGATGGGTTCCTCTTTAGCGAGTTCCATCTCTTTCTTCTTGATCGCGTCCTTTGCTTGGTTCAGAATATTGTCGATCTCCTTGTTTATGTGCTTATTTTCATTAAGGGCGACATGCAACTTCTCTGCCCGCTCGCTGCCTTTAACTTCAGTTCCTTTCACTTTTCCAACTTGCACAGCTTCTTTAATATCAGACAGCTCCTTCCTCTTCTTGGTCGTGAGCTTTTCTAACCTGTCAAAGCATTCTTCGAGAGCGATGATGTCCTTATCAGCGCCCCGACGGAGCTTCCTTGATGCTTTCTTCAGCTTTTTCCTCGCGGCAAATGCTCCTAACATTGGTATCATTATAAGGGCATACCACCAATTCTTCCCTAATCCGCTTTTTCCATCACGATCTTTGGAAACATTTAGCGTATCAGACACTGCATTGAAGTCAACTTGTGAACTGTCAGGTTGTGCTATTGTTGTATCAACTAGGGATGTGTCTGTCTCTGCTGCAGTGGAATCATCTGTTGTGTCTTGCTCAGCTAGCCCAAGTCTTCTGTTCGCCTCTCCAAGGACGTTTTGAGCAGGTTGAAAGTCAATGAACTCTTCTTTGTATCTGTTGTCAATGATGTAGATAAGGCTATTCAGCTGAGCATCTGTCTCTGCCTTTTCAAGAAGACTCTCTAATTCCATTTGGACTTGTGCCTCATCGAAAGCAGCGACCGCAATGGGCAGAAGCAGCACCAAGAGGAAGAGCGCGCGTTTCACTGGTCAGCCCTCATCAGTTGATTCAATCTTGCAAGATGCTCATTGAATGATGCACTATCAGGGAGCGCTGGAATGCTTCCTGAGTCAAGGGGATCTGGTTGGATAGTATCAGGTTCTGTTCCTGATGAATCAGGAGGATCAAATGTGTGAGTGATCTGGCCTTCTTCATTCACAACATTCAGAGAATCACCTTCCATGGTGAGGGTATCAGTATCATGGAGAATGCGGTCAATCTCTCTTGTTAGTTCATTGTCTAAAGCTAGGAATTCTTCCACGGTTAGTGGTTCATCTGTATTTTCTAAATTTGTTCTATCGCTAATGCCAATAAACTCTGGCGAGGGCTCTGGAAAGGTACTCAGCGCCAACACCTCATCCTGTTCATCTTTGGTCTGCCAGATGAGATAACCATTATCCTTGCCTTTCTGTATCTCCTGCTTCATCTTTTCTTTAGTGAGGAGTTCATTGTCAGGGCTTCTCCATTTGATCTCGCGGGCTGTGATCGGACCCCAAAATCTTTCCCATACGTTTCCTTCTTCTCTTGTATAAGTAACGGTCCCTTCCTCAGTGATTATGTTTATCTCATCCGCATTCTCGCTGAATTCGGGCATGAGCAGGTCTGTAT
>JBDRLS010000024.1:0-6007 GCA_043812875.1 Nanobdellota archaeon | reverse complement strand
CCGAGCCCCATCCTTTCGCCGTGTACGAACAAGCGAAAGCGGACATCAGGATTGACGAGGTCCACAGTGCTTTCGGGGGATAGCTTCTTCATTCCCTCTCCGATCTCACCGTCGAGATCAACATCTCCGCGAACCCAAAAGGAAGCAGGAAGGTAGGTTTGTGCATCCGCTGGAGGCGTTCCCTCATTGAGCCACCCGATGAAGATGCCTGCCTCGGTAAAACTCTGCCCGTAATACGTCGCATTCGCTAATTGGGAAGGTGTGCAAGAGAAGGTGAGTCCTTTGCATGAAATGCCAAATCGTTTAAGCTCGGATAGCGCGATGTCTTCAGCGCCTTTATGAGTACAGACGAAGCCGTTTATCATGTTAGTCCTGCACGATCTTCGCCGTGGCGACGACAGTATCACCTTGGGCGAGCCTCATGACACGAACACCTTGGGTGTTTCTCCCGATGAGGGGGATATCCTTGCAGGGAACACGAATGATATTGCCAGACGTTGAGATGAGCATGACCTCATCCTGGCTGGTGACAGATCTCATTCCGATGACCTTTCCGTTGCGCTCAGAGCACTGGATGTTGATGACCCCGAAACCGCCTCTGCCGATCAGACGGTATTCACTGATTAGTGTGCGTTTCCCGAAGCCATGTTCTGTGACCGTTAACAGACTAAGGTCCTCTTTGGCTCGGACCATGCCGATGACCTGGTCTTCATTCTTGAGTCTTATGCCGATGACCCCTTTGCTGTTTCTTCCTGAGGCACGGACATTATGTTCCTGAAATTTGACTGCGAGGCCATTTCTTGTCGCAATGATCAACTGCTGCTTCCCATCGGTTAATTTGACGCTGATGAGCTGGTCATTATCCTCGAGGATGATCGCTCGGATGCCGCCCTGTCTCGGTCGAGAGAATGCTCCTAAGGATGTTTTCTTGACTGTGCCGTTTCGTGTGCACATCATGACAAAATGAGTATGATCAAACTCTTTTACCGGGACAAAGGCAGTGATGCGCTCGCCATGCTCGAGATGCACCAGATTGACGAGATGCTTTCCGCGGGCCATGCGTGAAGCTTCTGGAATCTTATATACTTTAAGCCAATGGACCTGGCCGGTGTTGGTGAACAATAACAAGTAACTATGAGTGTTAGCGATGAAAAGGTGTTCCACAAGGTCTTCTTCTTTCATCGTCGTCGCAATGACGCCTTTGCCTCCGCGGCGTTGTTGGCGATAGGCATCCATGGGCAGCCGTTTTGCATAGCCGGAATGGGTGATGGTAAGAACAACATCCTCTTGTTCAATGAGGTCTTCCATGTCGATGTCCTCATCGTCTCCTTCGACGATGTCTGTTCTCCGCTCATCGTTGTATTGCTTTTTGAGCTCCTCCAACTCTGCTTTGATGATTGCCATGATTTTTCTTTCATCAGCAAGGATGGCCTGAAGCTCGGTGATCTTTAGCATCAATTCTTCATGCTCTTTTTTGATCTTGGACTGTTCTAGTGCCGCGAGCCGCTGTAATTTCATGTCGAGGATGGCATTTGCTTGTTCTTCAGTCAGGGAATATCCAGCGATCAATTTGGCTCGTGCGACCGCCACATCGGCAGATGCCTTGATGGTGGCGATGACCTCATCAATCTTCGCGAGCGCAATGAGCAGGCCCTGAAGGATGTGGTCCCTCTTTTCCGCCTGGTCAAGATCGAACTGCGTTCTTCTCCTGACAACCACCATTCGATGATCGATGTGATGCCTGAGAAGGTGGAGCAGAGGGAGGGTCTTGGGCTCGTTGTTGACAAGAGCGATCATGATGACGCTCATGGTGACCTTCATGCGGGAATGCTTGTACAATTGGTTGAGGACGACCTCTGCATTCGCATCCCGTCGAAGTTCGATGACGATGCGCAAGCCTTCCCGATCACTTTCGTCTCGAAGGCCTGAGATGCCTTGTATATGCTTGTCGCGGACAAGCTGGGCAATGGCCTCGATGAGCATTGCCTTGTTGACCATATAGGGGATTTCATGGACAATGATGCGGTTCGTCCCTTTATGATCCTCGATGGTGGTCTTGGCCTGGACACGCATCTTTCCCCTTCCGGTTGCATAGGCTTGTAATAACCCTGCAGTCCCTGAAATGGTTCCCCCTGTCGGCAGATCCGGCCCTTTGAGGTGGGTCATGATCTCTGGCAAGGTTGATTCAGGATGATCAATGAGGGAAATGAGCGCATCACACACTTCGTGAATATTATGGGGAGGGATGTTGGTGGCCATCCCTACCGCAATGCCGGATGTGCCATTGATCAGGAGATTAGGAAGCCTGGCCGGCAACACGACTGGTTCCTTGAGGGAACCATCAAAATTCGGCTGGAAGGCGATGGTATTCTTATCGATGTCCTGAAGAAGTTCTTCTGCGATCTTCGAAAGTTTTGCTTCAGTATACCTCATCGCTGCCGCATTATCACCGTCTATGGAGTTATGGACAAATATGCCTGCTGCGAGGGGAAAATTATGGGTGCCTGCGATTGTCAGATCAAAGACATCTTCTCGTTCCATCAAGGGCACGATACTGTGCACCTTATGATTCTCACAAACATCGATGAAAAGTGAAGAATAATTATGTTCATAATGGTGGAGTCCAGTATCCCAAGAGGGTGCGTGGCCATAAGGGTACACCCTCGTTCGGTAGAGTTCATAGAGAGGTTCGTTGAGCGTGCTTTCGTCATCGAGCACTGCCTTGCACACTTTTAGGAATTTATGTTTTCCAGCCAGATTGGCCAGGTGGTCGGCATTGCCTTTGATGATATGCTCTCGCCTAAGTTCTCTGTGTTGTGGATCATGCCGGAGCTTTTTGAGGGTGTGTGTGGCTAGCTCACCGCGTTCCTGAAGTTCTGGATGACGAGTCATGTGCGCTTTGTTGACCGCAATAAGCGTTTTTCGCATCTGGAGTGCATAGTCATCAGCCAAATGATGCCCTGGAATCCAAGATTTTGTCGATGGCTGAAAGATGAGTTCATCGCTATCATGCTCTGGCTTGAGACCAGCTGAAGGATTCGAAAGTCGTGTGTATAAAGGCATAAGAGACTCTCCCCTGGTGAGGTGTTGAGCTTCTTTGTAGGTTCCGCTTTTCAATAGAAAACGATGGTTAGGTGTACATCTGATTTCCTTGCCGCTGTCAAGGGTGACCTTGACGAGTTCGGCATGTTTGATGGTTAATCGAGGTTTTTCAATCAGCGCGATCTTTATGCTGCCATCCGGAAATACGGTGTAGGTATAATTTTTTTTGCCTTGGGCATCTTCTTTGATAAGTTCCCGGAAGGATAGCGCTCTTCCATCTGCAAGTCTGACCTTTGTGTCTTTTGTAAAGCATCCGAAATTTCCTTGCCCTTTGACAAGGGGATAGCGGAGCGAAAATTCCTGGGCCATCCTCACCAAGGTGTCATACACAGCCTGATCTCCATGGGGATGATATTTTCCCAAAACTTCTCCGACGATTCTTGCTGATTTCTTTGAGGGCTTGTTGTGCAGCATGCCCATGCGGTACATGGCATAAAGGACCCGGCGATGCGCCGGCTTGAGTCCGTCGCGGACATCGGGCAGTGCTCTCCCTACAATGACAGACATGGCATAATCGAGATAGCTCTGTTTCATCTCGTCTTCGATCATGCGCGGCTTGATATCGTGCGCATACGGGCTTGTATCTTTCTTTGGAGGCTCGCTCGAAGGAGGAGTAGAAGGGTCTTCCATACTCATCCCAATTTACCCCCACTTTTTAAAGGTTTTGGTTGCCATTTTACCGTCGAGGGATTGACATATTTTTTAGATGGATGACCACAATTATTTTCAATATGGAAATTAATTAAGCTAAAAAATCAGACCTGTCGAAGGACGCCCTTGAATACATTGAAGCTCTTCCCGCAGTACACACAGCGCTTCCTCTTCCCTGCAAGAACTTTCGTCGGCGATTGGAATTTCATGCGCTGGCTGCAATGTGTGCATCTCAGGAGAAAGATCATTGTTTCGACTCGACCTCTGTTTCAGAAAGCGTGTTGTCGTCTTCGAGCTCTTCTTGTTCTTCCGGCCCGTCGATGATGGTTTCAGCGAGAGATCCTGGGACATCTGCCGAGGAAACCTCCACAGCAGGGACTGCCTTGACCTTCTCTGCAGTCAATGGCTCTTCCTCGAAGGTTTTCTCCTCTTTCAACTTCACTTCCATTTCCCTTGCCTTGTCCGCTGTGCGGTCGATGAGCTTTTTCATGGTCTGCTCATCCAATTCAAAATACTCGAAGAACTTCTGCCCGAGCTTGATCATCTTTGTCCTGCCATATTTTTGACGAGTGATAAAACCCGCCTTTTCGAGTTCGGAAAGATGATCATATGCCTTGTTTGTCCTGATGTCGATGATCTCGCTTTGCTTGACAGGGGCCTTCCATGCTACCACGGCCAATGTCTCGATTACTGTTTTCGTGATCTCTGCTTTGACGCCCATGCGTTTAGCGATGCTCAAATATTTTGGACGGACATGGAATTTCCAGGAATCGCCATCAGACACGAGATGGAGAGAAGAATCCTTTGCGTTGTAGATCTGTTCAAGTTCCTTGAGCGCGCTCCTTATGAGCTCAAGGTCAGGCATCCTTGCTGCCTTGCTAATCTGATCGGCAGTCATCCTGTCGCCGGACGCAAAGAGTGTCGCCTCGACCTTATTACACGCTTCCTGAAGTTGTTGCTTATCCATCTTTAAGATGATAGATGCCCTCTTTTTCTTCCACAAGCCCATCTGACTTATAGACCTTTAAGAATTTCTCTAGTTTGTCCGGCTTTAACCCGACATCAAGACAGAGACCGTTGAGATCCTTGGGTTTCTGCCTGATAGAAAGGATGAGGAGGTTCCGGAGCAAGGATTTGGCATTTTTGCTGAGAATCTTGTTTTGTTGGGATAATGTCTTGACGCTCATGTCCATGTGGTGTAATCGTCCTTGAAGATCATTGAGCAGCCCTGCAAATGCATTGCTTTTGAAATGGAACGTCGCTGGTTTAAAGATCTCTATGCTTGACGGCATGTAATCAAAGCAGAATCCAAGCAGTGCCTTCTCGCTTTCCACCCACATGATGAGTTCGACAAAGGTGCTGAATAGCTCTTCTTGCGCCTTGATATCCGCGTATTCCTCTTCAAGGATGGTGACGTCTTTTGAGGCCTTGAGCTGCTTTACATATTCACTGATGGATTCCTTCACATGTGATTCCGGCTTTCCGAGTACTTCGATGATGACCCGGCATTGCAGCTGTCCTTGCTCAAGGCGTTCATTATCGGTAAGAGGCTCTTCATCCATGGTTTGAGGGAACCCTGCCGCCTTTTTATAGTTTTCTCCACCAGAGTAAAAGGAGTATCATGATGCTTTCTGCTGCGATGATGAAAAAAGGCACTAATGAGGCCGCCTGCGCTGCTGATGACTCATAGAGGATCACACCGATCAGTAAGGGAGGGGAAATATCAAGCTATTGTCAAAAAAAGGGAGATTCTTCCGATCATGCCGGAAATTTCTTTGAAAGCGCGTGTTCCACACAGGAAGGCACCAAAGAAGAGAGATCGGCCTTATTCTTCGCAAGCTCCTTCACCAGACTGGAGCTCAAAAATAACCATTCCTTGCTGGTCATGAGGAATGCGGTTTCTAGAGAAGGATGGAGTGTCCTGTTGGTCAGCGCCATCTGGAATTCATAGTCGAAGTCAGAGACTGCTCTCAGTGATCTGACAGCGACTTCGACTTGCTCAGCTTTCATGAATTCAGCTAAGAGCCCTGAAAAGGACTTCACCGACACCCGTTTGTCTGTGATGCTTTCTCTGATCAACTGAACTCGTTCTTCAACAGAAAAAAGAGGTGTTTTCCCTTCTTGTTCACCGACAGCAACGATGATTGTATCAAAGATCGTGAGCGCCCGATTCACGATGTCGACGTGCCCGTTCGTGATCGGGTCAAAGCTTCCTGGATAGACTGCGTTCATAGGGAGAAAGAAAAGAAAGAAG
>JBDRLS010000023.1:0-14983 GCA_043812875.1 Nanobdellota archaeon | reverse complement strand
ATATGTAAAAGGAAACATCCATGATTTTGCAAAGGTGATGTTATGAAAGAGATTCCTCCACTCAACAAAGCATATGAGTCATGTCTTCAAGAAGGAAACCTGAGATTACTCAGAGAAGTCGATAAAGAACTTGCTCGTTCTCTGTTAAAAAGAGCTCTGGACGGCCTTGAACGTGAGAGTATGAGAAGAGATGAGTTTGAGAAGAAGACAAGCAATTACTCTTTCCTGTTTACAGAGCATTATGATATCCTTAGAAAGCTTATGGACGCCTTCATTATGTTTGATCAGCGGACATCCTCAAACCACTAATGTGTCAATGCTCATATCTGTACAAAGCATGAAGAGCTGGCATTTAGTTGGAATATTCTCGAAACAATGCGTTTATTGAGGAACCGGTTTTGCTATCGAGGTATTAAAGTCAGCGAAGAATCATGGAACACGGTCAAACTACCTGTCCAGGTATACATAAACACGCTCTTAAAGAATATGGAAGACAAACTAGCAGAATAACAAAAACTCGCCCTGAAGGACGGGGTATTAAACCCACAAAATCTCGTGAGGCGAGATTTTCAATAATTACTCATACCTAATCCAGCTCTGGTCGACGTATGAAATCCCGGTTGTGTACTTCGACACGGGTGCAGCATAACTGAACCACGCATACTGCGTCTGCTGCCAGCTTATCGCCGTTAGGTAGTTGCTCATGATGACGCCTCAACAGTTTTCTTTTGTGGTTCACCTTCAGATTCCTCCTTGCGAGAAAAAATAATCCTGTAAAGACTAGGAAGAAAGCCAAGGAAGACAAGCCCCCAGCCAGCAGGGATACTTAAATTTGCACTCTTCACACTTTGTTCCTTTTCTGCAAGATATGTTTTAACCACTTCAGTCGCCTCCAATGAATCAGCTAACTGATCTAAGGAAGTTACTGTGGATTTAAGAGTGCGTAATAACTCTTCCTCAAGAACAGGATCAAGGTTACGAGTCTCAGGAGACTGCTGGGTTATAGAATGGTATCTCAAGAATCCATTTAAGTAATCACGTTCTTTCTCAGCCCGCGTCATCTGGATATGTTCTGGTGGTGGGACGATATGCTCCTTAAACCAATACGATTGAGAGAAAAGAGTAATAATACCAGCAAGTGCCAGCACAACAGGTATCGCTTGTCGTTTAATCGCTCCCTTATGCTCTTGATACTGATCAGTGAGATATGACCATAGCTGTTGGTATTGTTGATACATCAAAAAAAAGAATCGAATGAAGTTTAAATATCTTTCCGAGAAATCATTATTCCAGCGGCACCTGGCTCCAGAGCGTCCAGTCATTAGATGGCGCGTAAGACCCGAAGATGAAGTACGGTTTCGCATCCTGGCCAAAATAACTATACTGCACATTGGTCCAGTTTCCGCCTCCAGGAGCGCCCATTGCAGGAGCGCCACCAGAAGCGCCATACACCCCGCTGCCGAAATGCCTCCATGCCTTCATCATGCCGTAGACATCTCCTTGGTCCACAGAGGCATCAGCTCCTGGCTCGACAGTGTACGCCCCGCCATATCCATATTTCTTGAGTATCTCGGTTACTGCCTTGACTGGTGTGTTTCCTTGTCCTGGAGCAAGATGCTCATCGCTATAGCCGAAATTATCCACGAGATGCATGTTGCCGATGACCCCTGACTTGGCGAGATCCTCAAACTCCCGGAGATACCATTTTTCAAAGCCCTTGTCATTCTGTTCAGGGGTCTTCGCAGGGTCATGCTGCCAATATTTCCTCCAGAGATTCATATGGGCAGTATCGAACGTGGCTTTGATGTGCCTCTCCGCCAATTTTGCCGCTTCCTCTTTTGAGATGTTCTTAAAATAAGGATTGGGAAATGATGAGGGTTCATAGGCATGCTTATCCGAGTTCCATTTCTCCGACTTGACCTCCTTCTGAGTTAGAAGTTCGACCATCTTTTCTCTCGCTCCGAAGATCAGCTGTTTGAACTCTTGCGGATGGCCGCCATATCGCTCAGGAAAGATGTTCTCCATAGAGATGAATATGGGTTTTTCTGTGTTCTTGCTTTGCTGCAATGCATGGATCCCTGCTTCTGCATACCCTCTTAGTCCTGCTTCCCACATCCTCTTGACGGGCGCGATGATATGCTTCCTTGTTTCCGCGGTTTCCGATGCTTGCTGCTCCTGGGAGTTTGATGCCTGATGCTCGAATTCAACACTCCGTCTCGTCTCCTGAATTTGCTTGTCAATGAGCTCAAGTGGGTGCTTGCTCTCCGGCGGGATGACGCCTTGACTCATCCGGTAGAGCATGTCATCAGTCTGAAAGAGCTTCCATTGCTCATTTTGAGGAACATTCTTGGAGATTCTCTCGTAGTATTTTTTCATGTCCTCTAGACGATTGAGCAGGTCAAGATTCTTATTGAAGCCCTGCGCATATTGCAATGCCCAACCTCTGCTATGCCCCTCCTGGGTCTCAAGCGTCGCCTGCAGATAGAGTTCTTCTGGGAGGATCATCTCACGGGGGGTCAACATCCTCCCGGATTGCTGCTGCTTATGCCGGTTTCTCTCCTGGGCTTCCTTGACAAAATCATCGAAGTGCCACATCTCGACTTCAAAACGCCCTGTAGACTTGTTGAACTTCGGGACACGACCATGTTTGGCATCATAGGGATCGAGAACCTTCCTTCCCTCATAGTCGACAAAGTCCCCTTGTCTGATATGGGTTGATCTGCCTTTCTGGTCAATCCCTTCATGATCCTGTGCTGCGGTGTTCCAGACAGAGCGGGCAACTAGCCTGTCTTTTGCAACGGTCGACATGACCTGGCCCGTGCGGTCATCCAATACCTTAAAGACTGCATCCTGAGGCTCATAAAGTCTTTGCCTGAACAATAATTTCCCGCCTTCATCCCAGCTCCACGGCTGTTCGCTCATCGGCCGCTCGAATTCACCAGTATGGACAACCACAGATCCGCCGGGTGTCGTATCAGCGGCAAAATCAATGGCTTTCCTGATCTCATCGACAGCCATCTTCTGATGGTCCCAAGAGAAGTTCCCCTGCTGATCAACTCCAGACATGCCCATCAAACCATAGGCAGCGTGTGTCGTAAAGTTCACATCTGCCGCCTTCCCGATCTCCTTGATCGCCTGTCGGGCCTCCTTGCCATACATCTCTGGTGTATGCGCGTTTCGCTGCCCGTGGAATACTCCAGGGAATCCTATCTCGACGGCATTCACTCCTGAACGGATCTTTGCCTGGATACCCCATGGATTGCCTGCTGCAATCCCTAAGGGCACGGACATGCCGACATCTTTGACGCTCAGACCTGGTGTGGGTGCTCCTGACTGTTCAAACTCCGGCTCGTAGGGCATGTCGTTTGAGGGGAGCGTAAAGCTGTAATCCCGGTCCATTGGATTAGCGTAATCATTGTTGAATATCATGGAGCACCGCTGTATTTCTTGATGTTATAGATGACTGATTTGGTAGCGTCGAGCAGTGTCGAGACTTCCTTGGAGAGATGCAGTCCTTGAAACTTGTCCAGGTGGTCTTCGATCTTCTCTAGATCTGAGATCGCGGCGTTCGTCAGACTGGTATATGCTGCCTCCTTCACCGCGTCATATGCCTGCCCGACTTGGTATTTGAGAAATTCCTCACGCTCGGTTTTCTCTTTTACTGTTGCCGGCTCGCCTTTGAATAGGTCGCTGATGTCGATGGTGAGCGCATCAGGGATATCGATGCGTTCGACAAGCCTATCACGTTCGAGCTCCCCCTCTGATTCAGTGATGAGTTTCGATGCCTCGTTGAGCTCGTTCTTGAGTTCTTTCTCCCGTTCTTCGCGCCATGTTCGGAGCGCAGCTATGCGTTCTTCAGGAGGCAACCGCTTGATATGTTCGAGGTCATCTACCATGTGAGCATCCCATGCGTCTTTTTGTAATCCTTATACATATACCAGATGTTGGTCTTGGCCTCGCTCTCCGCCATCTTCCGTTCATGTCCTTCTGCGAAAGAACCGTTTTTCTTTCCAGAGAGGGGCTTGTTGCCGAAAAAGCTTCCTATTATCTCGCCGAAGCCGCCGAGAACGGCGCCGAAGGGAGCCAATGCAGAAGAACGCTTGACTTCTTTAGAAGGTTCTTTTTTCGGACTGTAATGCTTATAGAGAGTATCGCCGGCTTCTTCAAGATAATTCTCAAGTTCTGCTCCAAGAGCCTCCATCGCGGCTTTGAGACTGCCATCGATCTGCATCATGAGTTCAAAATCTTCCTCTTCGCGCATCTTGACATATTTATCGATCTCCTCAGCCGTCCAGCCATAAGAGCGGAGGGTCATTTCTGTTTTGCCGACGTGCAGGGGACCGCGCTGGTAGCCTTCCTGCTGATAATTCATGCTCGGCCGCGTCCGATATACAAAGGTGGCGAGCACGACGCTGTACACTTTCGTGTTCATTTTCGGCTCGTGTTCATAGCTGAATTTTTGGGCAAATTTCTTGGCGAGAAATTCGAGCTCGATGACAGATCCTTCGAATGCTGAGATGAGGTCCGGACTCTTGCTGCGATCCGCCATGTGCAATTGCTTGATGTTCCTCAAATAGGGTCTGACCCATGCCAGATACATATGGATGATATCATAATGCTGCCTGAGATATTTGAGTGTGAACCTCCGTTTTACCTTGAGCTCGCTGAACGTGTGCTTTTTCCATTCGATGTACTGTCGAAGCTTTCTCTTCAGCACCTCTTTGACTTTGCGGTTGAATTCAAGCCTATCAACATAGGGGTCCACTTGCTCAGGCGTCTGGGGATGAGTCTTGAAGAAGAGGTCAGGCAGCGTCACGAATTGCAGTTCACGCGCCATGCCGTATACTGACGCCGGATTCTTCCCCCCCTGCTCGACGAGATCGATCCAGATGCCCTTGAGGGTGATCTCTGCTGACTCTGCCCCTCGTGCACCCTCTTTATAGCTGTCACGATAATAAGAAAGCCGCTCATCAAGAATCCTCAGTTCACGCACAAGCTGGAACAGCTCCTTCACCATCTTTCCGACAGTTGCGAGGAATTGGCTCACCTTGTCCTGCTGCAGTCCAAGGCGCTGCTGGGCAGAGCCGAAGAAAGAGCTTTGCTCCGAGGCGGTATAAAGATCGGTGATCTTCCGGATGTCTTGTTTTGCATAGCCCTGATTGTATTGGATCCATTCAAGCTGCCAATAATACATTTCTTCGATGGAAAGGTTGAAGCTTTCAAAGACGAGCCAATAGCGATGATTCGGCCTAGGATAGCCGGTCTTCCCATAGACATGGCCTCCCTTGCGGGCAGCCGCCACCTCAATTTCTTCCTCTTTAAAATCATACTTGGCGAGCAATTCGCTTCCTGGCTCTGGCATAGGAGAATCCGGGGAGTGTGTGTTTTTATAGTTTTCCCCGGTAAAGGCATACCATGAAACCCGTTTGGGCTATGATTTTTCCATCTGCTTTTTCTGAAAGCTCTTTTGCAGCTTCCTTGGAGGGTGTTTGATCGATGAAGCTCTTGAGAAGTTTTACCTTGACAAGTTTATGCCTATGGAGGAGTTTCCGGAGCTCAGTGATGAGTGCATCGGTTATCCCGGCCTTTCCCACTTGGAGGATGGGGTTTAACGCATTGGCCTTTTTCCGGAGTTCAGTGATGTGTGTGTGCATGGTCATGCCCCTGCAGATGGTGCTGCTTCAATTCTTGGATGTGCCTGATCTTCCGTTTAACAAGTTTGTGCAAATTAGGGGTTACCTCTTCGAGGAGCAGGGAGAGGTGTTCTCCGCCGATGAAATGGGGCAGCATCACATAGTCTGCGCCCGCATCGTACAATGCGAGCGCTTCTTCAAGATGGTATGCAGTCGTGAAGATCGCTGTCCTCGGATTCTTATGTTTTACCTTCTTGATCAGGAGCAGATTGTCATCCCGTGAAGGATCTGTCGAGATCACGGTCTCCACATGCTTGAAATCGATCCGCTCGAGGAGGTCGATATCCGAGATATCGCCATAGATGCAATGGACGTTCTCACTTATGAGTTTTCGGATAACCTCGGGATTATAGTCGATGACCAATATGTTTTTTTTCATCATGTGCAATTTCTTCATGATGGTGAATCCTGTGCGGTCATAGCCGATGAGCACAGCGTGATACGTCGCGTCTTTTTCAACATGCTCGATCTCCATGATGGGAATCCTGACTTGAAAGAGCCCGAGCGTATGTCGGAGCGCCCGATAGAGTTTTTCCTGGAATTCCATGGCATACGTCGAATAGGTTATGGTCACGATGGCCATGAGGATCGCCAAGGTGAAGACCTTTTCAGAGATCTGGCCAGAGAGGAAGCCTGTGGTGAAGATGATGAGTGAGAACTCGCTGATCTGGGAGAGTGAGAGCGCACTGAAGAAACCGGTGCGGAGGGTGTAGCCAAAAAAGCTGGTGATGATCAGGATCAACACCGGTTTGAAGACGATGACGAAGAGTGTGAAGACAATGAGGGATGGCAGCAGCTCTGCGAAGTGGGTAATCGTTAGTTCCATTCCTAAGGTCACAAAGAACAGGACGGCAAAAAAATCTCGCAGCGGTTTCACCCGGGAGGCTATTTCATAATGATAGGGAAGATTTGCCAGAGAGACGCCGCCGATGAAGGCGCCGATGGCGATGGACATGCCGAATCTCTCCGCAAGCATGGCGAAAAGGAAACAGACGGATAAGGCAAGCAATACCAAAAGCTCAGTAAACTCTGCTCCAATGCGGAAGACTCGAGGGAAGAGGAACCGGCTTAAGAGATAGAGTATTGAAAGCGCTATCACCCCCTTAAGCATGGCGATGACAGGAAAATGCACTCCTTCCGGACTGAGGATGGTGATGAAGAGGATAGCGACTGCGTCCTCAAGCAGAAGGATTCCTAAGACGATCTTCCCATGCAGGGTATCAAGCTCTTTCTTGTCTGAGAGCATCTTGACGACAACCATGGTGGAGGAGAGGGATACGAGGATCGCGATATACATGGCTTCAACATGGGTGACTCCAAATTGGACGGCGATGAAGTAGCCGAAAACGAAGAGAACGCCTGTTTTGATGAGGCCGCCGATCATGCCGATCTTGGTGATCGACTTCAACCTGGAGAAGTCAAGCTCTAGGCCGACCATGAAAAGGAGGAACGCGATGCCGATCTCAGCAAGATTGCGGATGAGTTCGCCGTCTGTGACCAGGGCAAAGCCGTGCGGCCCGAGGAGCATGCCGGCGAGGATATACGCCGGAATTAACGGCTGGCGGATGAGTCTGGCAAAATAGCCGAGGACTGTCGCGAGAATGATAATGAATCCTATGTCAAAAAAGATGTTTGCCATGGTGCCTCTTTTGAACTATTTTGAAGGACAGCCATATATAAACGTTTGTATATAATCAAATCTAGATTAGAAAAAAACAAGAAAAAAAACAATTTGGTGCTTGGCACTATGCTTGTATGGTACAAAGCTTGTTCTTAATCGATGTCTTCAGAGTCTTCAGGGGTTTCATCCTCAGTGGTTTCATCCTGGGTTGCATCGGATGATGCAGAACCATCGTCCAAGGATACATGCACTGCTTTAGGACCGCGTTCGCCATCTTCCACATCGAAGACAACTTTATCTTGGTCCTTGAGGATGATATCGCCCTTAACACTTGACTGATGGACAAAATATTCCTTTCCACCATCTGCGGCGATAAAACCAAATCCCTTCTTCTCATTGAAAAACTTTACTGTTCCTTTCATGGGGTGTTCCTCCTTACTCAATTCTCTTGTTGTCGCATTCATCGCAATAATGCTTCTTGTACTGCCCTTTCGGCACTACGTAGCGTTTCTTGCAGCGTCTGCAATACTTAATTATCTTGTAGTCTACCATTCAGCGGGACCTGCGATACTGCTTATTCTCAGGCTTCCGATGGGTGCCGCATTTAGGGCAGATGAATGATGTCCGCGACCGTGAATTTACTCCGTGTGTATGAGTTGTTCGTGACTTTATTGTTTCTTTACAGGTATGGCAACTTGGCATAGGATCATCTCCGAGGTTTTTCTGCGGCAAAACAGGTTGTGCAGAAGACCGGCCTTCCCTGTATGGGTTTGAAGGGGACTGTGCATTCCTTTCCACATTTGCTGCATGTCGCTTGATGCTTTTCATCTGTGTGGATTCTTGGCCGAAAGCTCCGCTGGAGGTCTTCAAAGGAATGGTCTTGATACTTATCTGATGATTTGTTTCCCCGTTCGTTCCTACGGCTCTTTGTCTTCATTTGATTTGGTGAAACGGTTAACAAGAATGTCATGTTAAGAGGTTTCTATAGGTAAGGTTCTGGCTCTCTTTATAAAGGTTGCCCCTGGAGGGAGCTATTTCAGTCGTAATGGTGTGAGTGAGAATGAGAACAGCTGGGTATCCTTCGGATTTCTTGTCTTACCGTCTGGCCGCCCATATCTTTCGAACTCTTTGATCAAGGCAGGATCCTCTTTCATCAAACCAGTCTCTTCGTAGATCTCCTTGTAGGCCCCCTCTAAGATGCTTTTATTGGCTTCAACATGGCCATTGGGGAAAGAATAGGTGTTCTTTGGCTGCGATACGACAACCACCTTTCCATTGTTTATTATGATGCATCCAGCAGAGATCTCTTCATACTTTGCTGGATATCCATGTCCATTTTAATATTTTCGTTTATTCTAGAACAACTGATGAGATCATATGAAATTGGATATCGCTCGAACAAGATCGCTCGCCACAAACTTCCCTTTCTGTTTCTCGCCGAGCTTCCCGATCAAGAACGCAGCAGAACAACCAGCGTCAAACAGGCTCATCTGGGCGGCAAACCCTGCACAAAGACCTGCGAGCACATCCCCCGTGCCGGCAACAGCCATGCGCGGCACTCCGGTCACGTTGAATTTCCACTGTTTCTTTGAGATGATCAGGTCGATAGGGCCTTTGATGAGCAGCACATTGCTTCCCAGCTTCAATTGAATCCTGTTCACTGATTTCTTAAGCATAGCAAAGGCATCCAGGGCAGTCTTCCCGGTGAGCAGCCTTTTTTCAAATGTGACGAGATCATCAAGCACAGTGGTCTTGATCCCGGAATGAGCAAACAATGTTTTTGCCTCTCCGCGGTGCGGCGTTAAGAGTGCGTTGCGTATCTCTCTCAGGTCGGCCATCTTCACTGCGTCAGCGTCGACAACCTTCCGCTTGGAAACGCCTAGAAGGGGGGGAATGGCCTCGTTCTTGCCCATGCCATTGCCGATCAGCATGACATCATGAGGGATCTTGTGGATAGCGGCAACATGGTCCTTTGTGATCTCTTCTCCTTTCAATTTCGTCGTGACTAAATCTGGAGAGATGCAGTTGATCGTCCAGGCGACCTTTTCAGGAGCTGCCACTTCTACCCAGTCGACGCCAGAGCGAAGCGCGGCCACAGCTGACGCTGCTAAAAATGGCGCTGTGGAATAATGCTCTGACCCGCCGACGACCAATACCCGTCCTTGGCTTCCCTTGTGGGCAAAGCGTTCTTCCTTAACCGGGATCATTGTGGTTACCATCTGCTTGAGTTGCTTCGGCAGTCCGATGTCGACCACGACGCTTTTCCCGCTGACCCAGGATTTCCTGTCGTGAAAAGAGACAGTCATTCCGGGCTTGAGGACAGAGGCGCTGGGGATGTCGACAGCGACAAGCCGTTTACCGATCATGGAGCGCACGGCCTTAGAAAGATCCCCTTTCAATATGCCTTTGTTTCCTGTTCCGAGCAGAGCATCGACAATTAATGCATAATCCCTATACACAGGATCCTGGACGAGGATCTGTTTCGGCAAGAGCTTCCACTGCCTCCTCGTCTCCGGCTTCATGCGCTCAGGCTTGCCGAGGAAGTGGACTCTTACAGAATATCCTTTCGCTGCAAGATGCCTTGCCGCACAGAGGCCGTCGCCGCCGTTGTTGCCGTGATAGCAGACGACCAGAACAGGTTCTGTTTTCTTGATCATTTTAGAAATAATATCAGCCAATCCCTTTCCCGCACGCTCCATCAGTTCATCGATGGTCACTCCGAAACAAGGTGCATAAAAGTCAAGCATCCGCATCTCATCAGAGGTGATCATGAGAGGTTCCCCGGCGGCAAGACAGACATGACTTGCTCCTGGACCACCATGAAGGAGGAGTATTTCTCGAACTCATGCTGGATCTTCTTCACGATGTCGCTTTTCTTCTTGCTGCCAGGCCTCAAAGAGATGAAATGTTCACAATGCACTTTCACGGCAGGGAGGGGTGCAACCATGACCCTTCCATCCTTGAGGAGCCCTGCTGCAAAATCAAAGCCCACGGAGAAGGTCTCCTTCTTCCCATGGATCATGAAGGACCCTTTCTGCATGTACTCTCCCGAAGGTGCGCTTAATCCGACTTGTTCCGGCTTGACGCAATAGACATCCATCGAACCGAGTCCTAGGCTGAATGCTTTAGAATTGATCGCAGTGAACTGCGCGACTTCCTCTTTCTCCTGTTTTGTCGGCCTCTCAGTTTTTAAGATACTGAATGGGCTTCCTGTAATATCAGCGTGGAAGACGAGATCATTGCGCTCCATATGCTTCTTGACCAGGATGTCGTTGGTGGTAGAGTCCCTTCCACCGATGACGAGATTCCCCTCTGAGGTGAGCATCCACCGGAACTTCTCATACCATTCTTTCTTAGGCTTCTGCTTCCTTATGTTCGCCTTGGCTTCGACCTTGTCAAGCTTCTCTAGCCTCTTCTCGGTCTTCTCGAGGATCTCTGCAACGCCGGCTAGCTTCTTCTTGGCCTTCTTCGCCTTCTCGAAATACAGGCCAGCGTTCTCCTCGACAGACTTGTTGATCTGGAGGGTGATGTTCATGGGAAGGATGAGAGAATGGTTGTTTATAAATGTTATAGAATTAATATACATAAGGTACTAGTATAAAACCATATCTCAATCGGGAGCCACCATCCATCGCTCTTGTGATAACAATCCAATCACCTTGCTTAATCTTTTTCTTGACAGGTTTCTCATGCCCCCTGAGATGGACTTTCTTACAGGTGGAGTCATCATTCCAATGAATAATGGTTGTTCCTGTTTCACTAAAATCTTCATAATCTAGATGAGCAGTAAATACGCCTTTTTCAAGATATATCCGTCCATGAACATCAGAGAAAACCGGATCAGTCGTAGTTATATCATTATTTTCTAATCGACCGATGTTAATCACATCTTTTAGTTCTTTTTCGATGCCTTTTAGACGTTTCATTTGATGACCCATAATCTCAATAACATCCACTTTGATTGTTGCCATAGTTTCAATGTTTGTAAGGTAATATATAATAGTTATTAAATGCCTAATTGCGAAATAAAAGTCCCGTATTCCACCGCAACCTTTTTATAACCGGCCCCTACCTTCTTCCGCTAGGGGTGTATCATGAAGCTATTTTCCAAACTGAGGCCTCACTGGGGCTATCTGGCGGCGATCCTTGTTCTCGCAATAATCTTCTTTTTCCCTCTTCTCAGTTTCACGAAATTCCCTGTCTTCGGGAATGACTTTACGGAACAGCACATCAGTTATTATATCAATCTGCAGAAGGCCTGGTTCGAGGATGGAAAACCATATGCATTCTGGAATCCCACGGCCTTGGCCGGGACACCGCAATTCGCGAAGATCCATACTCCTGGCCCGTTCTATCCATTGAACATTTTGTTCTTCATCCTTCCCACAGCTGAAGGGGTGGCGAACATCACTCTCTTCCTCAATTATCTTCTTGCGGGCATTGCCATGTACACCCTGGTCTTCTATCTCCTCCAGGATAAGAAGGCAGCATTCATTGCGGCGCTGTTCTACATGTTCAATGGATTCTCCATGATGTTCCTCGAGAAGGGCTGGTCAGAATACGTCCGGGCATTCTCCCTGACGCCGTTCATCTTTCTCCTCATCATGAAAGCAATCAAGACAAAGAATTGGCTCCCTTACACACTGGGTGCAGGCATCCTCGTCGCAATTCAATCAGAAGCCGGTGGAGCTAATATCGTGCTCTGGACGCTGCTCCTCATCGCATTGTTCCTCGGATACATGGTCATTGGAAAAAACATCCCGCGGCGCCTCATTAAAATCACCATGATCGGTGCACTACTCCTCCTCTTGTTCGGCGGACTTCAGGCAGTCAGGCTTCTCCCCTACAACGAGCACAATGAGCTCACGAGGAGAGCGGCAGGAGGAGTCACAGAACACGAAGCATTGGTTGCCCAGCGCATTGAGGTGCCTTGCAAGGATGACAGCTACCGCTGCCTCCATGACCTCATTGAATCAGACTTCTCATTTAAGCAGGAGACCTTTGATTTCAACATGGGCATCATCGGCATTCTTCTCTTCGGCTTCGCAGTCTTTGGACGGTGGCGCAACCGCATGGTCCTCTTCTTCACGCTCATCCTTATCCTCTCGATAATCCTCGCTATCGGCTCTCCGTTGATGGCATTCCTCTGGAAGCATGTTCCGGGCTTTGCCTCGCATAGATATCCCCATCGCGCCCTCTTTTTGTGGTCGTTCGCCGGTTCGGTATTGGCAGGATTCGGGACTATGGTGTTCCTCACCAAATTAAAAGGTCTCAAGCCGGACCTGAAGAAAGCATCATTCATCCTGCTGGCAGCCATGGTCATCTTTGACCTTGCCGTCCTCAGCTTCCATCCCACCCAGACCATAAGCAGGGAACAGATACGCCAAGACTACCCGATCTACGCAGCGATCGGAAGCCAGGACGGCATCTTCCGCGTCCATCCGATGGACATCTTCAGCGTCAACAAGGGCTTCATCCCATTGGCCTATACGTTTGACCTGCAGTTCCTCTACGGTTATGACCCGCTGTGGGCAGTAGACTACCTGCCGGTCCACCTGAGCGCTGTGAACCAGAATCCCTCGAAGATGATGGGCATGCTCAACACGAAATATGTGACGGCAAAAGACCAGGCAGAACGGCCGGGATTCACTCTTGTCGATGAATACGCTGCCCCGGACAACCTCATCGATGAGAACCACCAAACATTCCTTTTTGAGAACGAGCAGTTCCTCCCCAGGGCATACATGGTTGAGAACGCGATCCTCCTCATCGGCGCAAAGGACAATGTCAAGCAGACGGCGTATGGCATCATGCTCGACCCTAACTTCAATCCAGCGAGCACAGCGCTTGTCATGGCCATGGACAGGAATATTGGTCAATACAGCCTCAAGGAATTGCAGCGATACAAGGCGATCTTCCTCCAGGCAGGAGGCGTCGATGCATCAGCGACACAGCTCCTTCAGCAATATGTCAACGGGGGGGGAGTGATCGTGCCTGATATCTTGACAGGCGAGCAAGGAATTACCGAGCAGGCTATCAAATCATTTTGGGCAGCGCTTGCCTCTGAGACGACATATGATACTGTCGACCAAACACCTATCACGACATACACACCAGATAAAATGATCGTCAACGTTGCTGGAAAACAGGGTTTTCTCGTCCTCAGCGAGAAGTTCGCCTTATATGACCAATGGCACGCTGAAACGAACGAGGAAAAGGATATCCTTTACGCGAATGGGATTCTCAGCGCTATCTATCTGGATGGTAACCAGCAGGAGATAACATTGATCTATCGCTCAGATGCGTTCAAGAAAGGCGCTGTGATCTCTGCCATCAGCGTCATCATTGTCTTGGCCGCACTCATTTTTTTCTGGGTGAGAGAACATGAATAAGCTTTGGATGTATCTTGCGATCATCGCAGCAGTGGGCCTCATTGCCAATATCCCCCACCACATGAATTTCAATGTCGCCAACCAGAATGACTTCCTATTCTTCTATTACATCCATGAACAGATCAAAGTATCACAGAGCTATGGCGAGTTCCCTCATTGGATCCCCTATTTCTTCAGCGGCATGCCTTATTTTGCGAATGCGCAGAGCATGGTCTTCACCCTCTCAGGATTGATGTCCCTTTTCCTCCCGGTCTTGTTGTCGATTCATCTCGGTTTTATCATCCACACGATCATTGCAGGTCTCGGAATGTTTTTCCTCGCGAAAGAGCTTAAGCTCAGTGATCCTGCAGCCATTGTTCCTGCCATCCTGTTCATGGTCAACGGATGGGCAATCCATCAGATCTCTGGCTCGGGCATGGAGAAGTTCTTGGTCTATTCTATCATCCCGTGGATCTTTGTCTTCCTCTATCGCTCGCTGAAAGGGAGATGGCTCAAGAATGCTGTCATCGCCGGCCTCATGGGAGCGATTGCATTCATGGGTTCAGGGTTCGATACGTTTCTCTGGACCGGAACCATGATCGGCCTCTTCTTCCTATTCCATCTTGTCATCAAGCCGAAGAGATGGTCGCGCCTCCTTTTGATCGGAGGAATATTCGCAATCGTGCTCTTCGGGCTGGTGGCCATCAAACTCCTGCCCATGGTCGAATTCGGCGAGGTGACAAACAAGAAAGGCGGCTTCACCCTGGAACAGAGCTTTCAGAAGAAGCTTTCCATTGGAAATGCATTCAAGATGCTTCCCATCGGCCCGATTCCTGAAGTATCGTACACACCGACGATCGGGATTGCTGCAACCATGCTTTTCCTCCTCGCCTTTCTCCGTTTCCGCAACAGGAATGTAATCTTCCTCTCGCTGCTCATCCTGTTCAATGTCCTCGTTGCCATGAACATCGGCCTTTACGGCATTCTCTTCAGGTTCATCCCTGGCTTCAACGCGATCCATGATGTGACAAGGGGGTTGTTCATCACTGTTTTTGCAGCGTCGCTCCTCGCAGGCATCGGCTTTTCCGTTCTCATCAAGCTGATTAAACAAAAGAAGAATGCCTGGATGATCGCGCTCTTGCTCGTTGCGATCTTTGCTGTCGAAGGCATTCCCAGAGAAAAAGCCCAGGCCGTATTTGACATAAAAGCTGCGCACGAGCAGAATGAGCTGCTGAATTATATCAAGGCCCAGCCTGGCATCTTCAGGATCCACAATATCGGCACCAACGCCATCGGAG
>JBDRLS010000022.1:0-16541 GCA_043812875.1 Nanobdellota archaeon | reverse complement strand
CCAACCAACTCCGCAATGTGCTGTTGCTTTTTGCCTTCATGCTTCCATTTCAGAACGAGTTCCCGAGTTTGTAAGTTTATCATGACATAACTAAAACATAACCCCTATATAAATTATGCGTTATTATTGTCCTCAACTAATACTCCCAAACCTTTATATACTAGAACTACTTCTTAGGAGTAAATATTGGGGTTATTATGGTAAAAAATGTATTGATCCTAGATGACGAAAGAGTAGGAGCGGGAATAGCTTGTGCCCTTTCAGGGAGTCATGACTTAACATCCACGATCACCCATGATCTGACCATGGCGATGGACCGGATAGCAGGAGGCCAAGCAGGTCTTCTGTTGATCGACCCGACGGAATTCAGGAATCGCCCTTCTCTTGTCAGCATAATTAAAGCTGCAAATAAGAACCACGTCCCTGTTTTTCTCTATACATACCAATCTGAGGCAGAGCTCGCTTCAGGTGGCATCACTCCTGACATGGTAAAAGGAGTCTACCAAAAACCACACATGACCTACATCGGACCCGTGAGAGAGGAGCTGGGATTATGAGTGGGTTAACTCTTAGATTCAACCCAGCTAAAAGCCTCCAACACATTTTTATATGTGAGGGAGGATAAGGAAAGGCATGAAAGCCTTCCTCAAGAAAAACTGGATTTCTATCATCGTCACAATAGCATTATTGGCGTGGTTTCTCACCTTCAGGATCATCCCATCTGATATGAAAGTAATATGCCTGCACATCGGATGTGTGCCTCAACCTATGATTCTGAATGGTTATGGCATATTCGAAGACTTAAGCATCGTCAACAGCCTAACAGTCCTCTACCTTGCCGGAGAGCTCCTCACTGCTTTTATCATCGGATTAGTTTTCCAGAAGGTTGCGCATCATCTGTGGCAAGGATGATCAAGCACTCTGGCATTGATTCTCGACACAGACGCAGGCCTGAGGTGGTTCTCTCCCGCAGATGCCAATTCTCAGGCCGATATCCTTCGGGGTTCTGCTGTAACATCCTGGATCACAGCCGCCGTATCTGACACAGTCGCTGTCCGCTTCACAAGAACTGCTTCCAGGGATCTTGATTCCCTTCACGAACACGACAATGGCGATAAGCAAGGCAATGATGATGATACCCATGATGATCCAGTGTATTTTTTTCATAAGCACATCTGGAAGAATCTTTTATATAAAGCTTATGCACAATAGCATCCATCACTCGGAGTGCATTCACAGTCCATGCGATAATGCTCTATGGGAATGCATCTGAAGTCTGAAGAATCAATTTCTGACACACATCGATACTCTTCATCGCAGTCCTCTTCGGTTTCACAGCTGTCAAATTCATCCCACTCCTTATCAATTTTACAATAACAAAAATTCGCTGCTCGGGGCTATCCTCGCACTAAAGGCCGAGGTATTACGCCCCTCGCTCTGGACGCGAATCTTTGGAATTGAAAATCTCGCCCTGAAGGGCGGGGTATTACACCCACGAAATCTCGCGAGGCGAGATTTTCAATAATATTCAGGCTCAGGTGTCAGAGTAGGCACTCCAGCAATAATACATCCATCTGGGCAGTCTTCATCATTTGTTTTAGAAAACCCATCCACCAATATCTGCGTCAATGAGCGCTGTTCCTCAACAGGAACCTCGACTTCTTCCTGATGCTCGATGATCCTCGCGATCTTTTTC
Source organism: Nanobdellota archaeon (assembly GCA_043812875.1). Classification (GTDB taxonomy): domain Archaea; phylum Nanobdellota; class Nanobdellia; order Woesearchaeales; family JAHIVG01; genus JBDRLS01. The sequence continues at coordinate 14,845 of JBDRLS010000022.1, read as the reverse complement.
TCGACTCTCACATTGGTTGTCGTGCGATTTATCGGCGTCAATGTCTTGATCTCGATCATCGGACCGAAATAGTCATCTAAAAAGACCCCTTTCGCAGAGTATGCTTCCTCGCTGAGCTGATTCTCAGTAAAGAGCTCTTCAAAATTAGCCCCTTGATAGGTTGTTGTCTTATACTTCAGTCTCACCCGATTATCGAAATCATCAACAATATAATGTTCCCATGTGCCGTCATGAAGCGCTTTCAACAAAGAGCCATTGAAGGTCATCTCCTTGAGATTGAGCCGGAAAGGCTTGTCAAGCACAGCTTCGTATGAGAATTCCTGGGTTGTTGTCTCCTCGATGACCTCTGTTTCATAGATGGTCTCATTATAGCTTCGCATCTCGGTGGTGAAGGTGTCAGGGACAGGGATGATGCCCTGAGTATAGTCGACGACCAACACGGCAGCCATGAGGACAAGGATAATGATTGAGATGATGAGGCCTTTCGCAATCGGATGCTTTCGATGGACTTTGATGTTCTTGGTCTTCTCAATGATCCGTTTGACATCAACCTTGTCCCAGTATGACTTTATGGTTGAGGAATGCGTCCCATCAGGACGTTCCTTCTCGATCTTCTCCATCCCATGCTTTACGGAAAAAGGAGTATTTAAAGGTAACTCTCAAGTGAGTTGACCAAACAAGTTATACTACGAAAATCGAAAATATTTATAAACCCCGGCCCCCATAAGGATGCCATGCCATTTCCTTGGATCGTCATCCTGGTGGGGATCTTAGCCATCATCACTGGTATTCTTGCCCTGTTCATGAGAAAAAAAGAGAAGGCCCAGACAGATTACTACACGCTCGTTGTCATGGGGATCATCTTCACCGGGGCAGGCATCCCTCTAGGGAACTATGCCTTATCAGCGCTCGGCATCATTTTCATGGTCGTCGGCTTGAAGAACAAGGATAAATGGAAGAAGAACCATCGGCCATTGAAGGAGCTCCCGAAAGGGAAGAGGCAGATGATCTTCTTGCTCATCGCCATGGGCCTGGAGGTCTTCGTCGGGCTCGTCTCCTATATCAACGTGGTGAGGTAGAAAAATGAAGAATAAGAAAGAGGAAAGGCTTGAGAATCCCATCGTCGCCATCATCGTGCCCATGTCAGGCATCTTCCTGGTGATCGTGCTGTTCTTCCTGCTCTTCGGCAAGAACACCGAAGGAGGCGTTTCCACAGCAGCATTATCCAGCCTGGTCAAAGTGGCATGGGCCTACGCCGTCTTGGGCATCGGCGCGAGCTTCTTCGCGTATAAGATGCGAAAATAGGCGGATTAATAAAAGAGAACGTGTTTCCACCATAGATGATTTACCTCTTTCATTCATTTGATTTTCTTCGTTTCTTCATTATCTTATTCCTTGTATTCTGGACAGTTCCAAAACACTATAAAAACATAGCATTACTCATCGGAAGCTATGCATTCTTTGCGAGCTGGGATTATCGTTTCCTCTCCATGATCTTCATCTCGACTGCAGTCGATTATTTCTGCGCTCGCGCCATGGAAGGCAAGGCCAAAGAACAGCGGAGACCGTACTTATGGACAAGCATCATCATCAACCTAAGCATATTAGGCTTCTTCAAGTATTACAATTTCTTCATTGAGAACGCGAATGCCGCCCTGGGTGCTTTAGGCCTCAATCCGAGCCTGGCAACACTGAACATCATTCTCCCACTGGGAATCTCGTTCTACACGTTTCAGACCATGGGTTATACAATCGATGTCTATCGAGGCAAAATAAAGCCGGTACGGAGCGTGGTGGACCTTGCATTGTTCGTGGCATTCTTTCCCCAGCTCATCGCAGGTCCGATCGAACGGGTCAAAACCCTGATGCCCCAGATTCAACGAAAGAAAAGCCTGAAAGAGATACCCTGGAGACGCGTACTCTATCTCTTCGGCTTCGGATTTTTTCGTAAGGTCGTGATTGCGGACGCCTGCGGCCGTATCGTCGCTGAACTCCTCGCACATCCCGATCCTTCGGGCGCACAGACCGTGATCGCGGTGTATGCATTTGCCCTGCAGGTTTATGCTGACTTTTCCGGCTACACCTTTATGGCGAGAGGCATTGCCCTGTGCTTCGGCATCACGCTAAGCCCAAACTTCAACCTGCCTTTCCTCGCCAAGGATCCTGCAGAATTTTTCAAGCGCTGGCATATCACCCTTTCAGCATGGATCCGAGAGTATGTGTACATGCCCTTGTTTTTTTCCCTCCCGAGCAGATGGCCAATAAGGAGGTTGCACTCAAAACAGAGATATCTTACAGCCGGAATCATCGCATCATTTGTCACCATGGTGGTTTTCGGCTTTTGGCATGGCGCTGCATGGAATTTCATATTTTTAGGGATCTATCTTTTCGCAGCCGTCATGCTCTTTAAGCTGATCAGATGGCTTCCGACAGTCCTCAAGAGGGTGTTGACGTTCCACGTCGTATGGTTTGGCCTGTTTTTCCTGTTTCGGCAAGAGAACCTCGCCAAGTTTCCAGAACTCTTTGCAGCACTTCCCTCCCTGAGACTGCAAGAACTCATTCAAGGAACATACTGGCACCTGTATACGCTCTTCGGACTCCTGGTCATGTATGAGATCATCATTTATCTCAAGAAAGACCCATTCTGGATCCCAAGAAGCGGATTCTATACACAGATGGTATTTTACATCATTCTTGTGCTGCTCGCCGTGAACATCGGCGCGATCTATGATGTGAGATTTGTCTATTTTCAGTTCTGAAGCTCATGGGCCACGTTTTCTGCAACAAGGCGATGACCCTTCGGTGTGAGATGTCCGAAGTTGGCTGATAGGTAATGGTCGGTGAAGAGCTCTTCTCGTGAATAGGTTTTCAGCGCTTCAGTAAAGACCGCTTCATTGCTGATGAACCTGACATCATAACCTTCAAGGAGCGCTTGGAGATCATCAAGGGGAAGGATGGGATATTGCATGACGATGAGGGGGATTCCTCTATTGTTGAGAGTTTCTGCAAGATGATGGAAATTTTGACGGGTGACAGGGTTCTGATATGCGATGCGAAGATTGCGGGAACGCATCTTATATTCCTCCCCGTCATAGCCATTGAGTTCGAGTTTTTGAGCCAAACGATCATAGACGATGATAAGCATACGGGGACTGACATGTTCTATCTCAGCAAAGAACTCTTCTGCCGGAAGACCTTGGGTGATGATGTAATATGACACCGCTAAAAAGGATTCTTGTGCTTCCCAGCTTTCTGGTTCGATATCTGCAGCGAGAAGATAGTGTCGAATGGCAACTTCAGTTTGTCCGAGTTTCTCATAGCCTTGTGCAAGACGGAAATGTACGACAAGAAAGTCTGATTGGAGGGAATCGATGCGCACATACATGTCGATCATGTCCTGGGTCATGTTTAGGGCGAAATAGCGTCGTGCCAGCACATCGAGAATGCCGCCGTTATATGGGTCAAGGCGCAGTGCAAGCCGATAGATCTCTTCCATACGTTCATAGTCATGGAGACGCTCGAAGTTATCACCGAGACCGAGAAATGCTTGTATGCCATCAGGTTTCGTTGCGAGCGCAATCTTGAGAGTCTCTATCGTTGCCACGTATTCTTTATCATGCTGAAGAAGAATTGCTTCTTTGATAAGATCATCGTAGGACCTATTGATCAATGGCTGAAATGCTTCAGTCGGGTCCATTTCTGCTGATACGTGAGCCAAGCCCAAGTCGAACTGATAATCTGGGAGGGGAGAAAGTGCGATCGCGCGTTCGAAAAAGGGGATCGAGCGTTCTGCTTGGTCATTGAAACGATAGGCAAGGCCGAGGCCATGGTAATAGGATGCACGTCCATCTTCGTCAATGAGGCGTTGATAATGAGCTATAGCTTCATCGTAGGATTTCTTGAGGAGCAAACTCTCCCCGAGGAATAGATTTGCTTGTTCGGAAGAAGGAAATCGTCCTAAATAATCATTGAGAGCGAGGATTGCCTCATCATAATGCTTGCCATAGATATAAAGGGTGATGAGTTCGAAGAAAAGCGTGTCTTGATGCCCTTCTTGAAGGGCGATTTTATGGTTGACGATATCATGCTCTGTGCGCAGCTCCTCTATTTTAGGGTTCATTCCATCCGCTTCTTGATTGCGTCCTTGTTGGATGAAGATGAGGCGTAAGCGTTCATGAAGGTCGATGTCATCCGGCGCATAGAGCAATGCATGTTCCACTTCATCTTCAAGCGAGGCAAGGCGTTCTGCAGTGAGGTTACGAGACAGCGAGGGGGTATCAGGTGAAGGAAGATTGAATGCATGGATGGCCTTGACAATGAAGAGTCGGTCCCATATCGCAGTGGATTTTCCGCTTTCAAGAGCTCCCTTATCTAGGAGACCCATCATTGCGATGACCATGTCTGGCTTGTATTTGACAAGCACGGTATCTAATCGATCGATGATATCAATGGATTTCCATCCTCCGCGAGCCCGATTGATGACTGTATAGCCACCGATCTCTTCGTTGAGGATAGCCTCAAGCTGTTTTGGCCAGCTTTCATTGCCGCCATAGGATATTGAGTCCCCGAGCACGAGGATTGTGGTGTTGCCATCGATGATATCACGGCTCATGACTGCATTGCGAACCATGCCGCTGCCGCGTAACCCGAGTTCGAGGAGAACGAGGACGAGGATGACACGGAAGATGATCTTGCTGGCTTGTTTTAGCGAGGGCATGGATAGAGGAATATGACCCCACTTTTATGGTTTGTGGGGGTAGGCCGCGTAAAAACCGATAAGGTGAGATTCTTTTTCATCCGTTTAAGCAGAGATATGCCATACTGATGATCTTGGAATCCATGCTAGAGGGAGAATGAACTTGAGGTTCTGCAAAGCCAGAGGGATAGATTTTAATATCTTCTTTGATTTCTATGTGTATGGAAGAACTGGGGGTTGGAACAGATATTGTAAGAGTGGACCGTTTCTCATCGCTTGATGAAGCTGTCTTGAAGCGGGCATTCCATCCAGAGGAGCGCGAATACTGCAAGGGTAAGGCCCGTCCTGAGGAGTGTCTCGCAGGCCGCTTTGCAGCAAAGGAAGCAGTGGTCAAAGCCCTTTTTGCATGCGGTGTCAAAAAGGAGTTGAATGAGATAGTCATCAGGCCGAAGAAGGGAGGCCCGCCGCAAGTCAACATTGACGGATTTTCAGTAAGCCTGAGCATTTCCCATGAACGAGAGTATGCAGTGGCAACAGCTGTGGTGAGAAGACATGATCATGGATAAGCTTGCGGAGTTCTTGCAGCACAATCTGGGTATTGACGCCGAAAAAATCGACCAGGACACACCCTTGATAGAAACAGCGCTCGTCGACTCGTTTGGCATCATCAATCTGGTTGCATTTGTCGAGGAGACATTCGGCATCCGCTTGGATTCGCAGGAGCTTACTGAAGAGAATTTTTCATCATTGCGAGATATCGAACAGTTGATCCGGCGGAAGACAGGATGAGATTCCATGAGATAAAGGCAAGGATGAAGAAGATGACCCATGATCCGGACCAGCCAAAAATACGCCTTGCATTTGTTGCGAATTTTACACTTCCATCCATCGGAGATGCCATGAGAGTTCTTTGCCATGAAGTGGGCATAGAAGCTGAAGTGTATGAGGTTCCATACGGTATGCATCTTCAGGAAACACTTGATTCCGCATCAGGCCTGATCACATTTGCGCCGAACATCATATTTCTTGCGTGGGAAGGATCAAAATTTCTTGAAAAGCTGTATTCCTCACCGTATCTCATGACCGCTGATGAACGGTCTGCATACAGGGATGGACAGATGGGAGTTTTCAACATGGTGCTTTCCTCGCTTAAAGAGCATACAAAAGCGAATATCGTCGTCAATAGTTATCGGACCCCTTCCTATTCAAGCAGAGGCATTCTTGAAGCAAAAGAGCAGGAGGGAATGAGGGCGTTGATCAGATCCTGCAATGCAGCGCTGGAGGGATTGGCTCAGGACGATCCACGGCTGTGGGTCCTCGATCTTGATGCTGTCGCAGCAGAAAAAGGCCGGTTTGATGATGAGAAGATGTTTTATCATGCAGACATGTGCTGGTCTTTTGATGCGATAATCTGGATGGCAGAGCGATATATGGCCTATGTCTTCCCCGCGGTCTCAGCGACGAAGAAAGTCATCGCTCTAGACTTAGATAACACGCTCTGGGGAGGTATTGTCGGAGAGGTCGGACGAGAAGGCATCAGATTAGGTCCTGAAAAAGAAGGTCGACCGTTCATCGACATGCAGAGCAAACTCCTTGGATTGCATGAGCGTGGCGTCCTTCTTGCCGTATGCAGCAAGAACAATGAGGAAGATGTCCTCGATGTCTTCCGCAACCACCCGTCCATGATCCTGAAGGAGAAACATGTCTCCGTGATGAAGGTGAATTGGGATGATAAAGCCATGAATCTGAGAGCCATTGCTGATGACCTCAATGTCGGCTTGGACAGCATGGTCTTCATCGACGATGATCCTGCAAACAGGGAGCAGGTGAGAAAGATGCTGCCTGAGGTCATGGTCGTTGATGTTCCCGATGACCCGGTCATGTTTCCGACGATGATTGAAGACCTGCAATGCTTTGAGACCTTCACGCTCACTGCTGAAGATAGACAGCGCAGTACACGCATTCACGAGGAAAAAATACGGCAGGTCTCAAAGGAAAGATTTGCTGATATGAAGGAGTTCATCAGGGATCTGAAGGTGATAGTGACTGTCAGAGAAGCTGACCCCTTCACGATCCCAAGGATTGCACAATTGACCCAGCGTACGAATCAATTCAACTTGACGACGGAACGGTACACTGAAGAGGACATCAGGCATTGCCATGAAAAAGGAGAGCATGTCATCCGCTGTTTTGAGGTCGCTGATCGCTTCGGAAGCTATGGCATCACCGGGACATGGATCCTCGAGAAGACCACAGGAAGGATCGATATCTTCCTGTTGAGTTGCCGTGCCATAGGCCGAGAGGTTGAAGCAGGGATGCTCGAAGAGTTGAAACGCGAAGCGAAGAAAACAGGATTGAAGCAATTGAGAGGAGAATATGTTCCGACGAAGAAAAATGTTGTCGCGAGATCATTCTTTGAAGAAAGAGGTTTCAAGAAGGAAGGGATGCAGTGGGTGCTTCATGATCTCGACCCGATGAAGATTGACGTTGAGGTGCATCGAGATGGCTGAAGGAGGATATGCTTCGTTCAGCGTCGGCCAAGAAGCATCTTTCAGACATAAGGTGACCGCAGACGATGTTGAGACATTCGCTCAGTTGAGCGGCGACCGTAATCAACTGCACATGGATGATGCCTCTGCGAAGGCAAAGGGTTTTGAGGGAAGATTGGTCCATGGATTGCTTGCGTCCTCATTGTTCTCCCGATTAGTGGGGATGCATCTTCCGGGAAAAGACGCGCTTTACCTCTCCCAGGATCTTCATTTCAGACGTCCCATCATGATTGGACAAGAGCTTGTTGTGAAAGGAACAATCACCAAGAAGATGGACCTGTTCAAAGTACTGACGCTCCAGACCACGATTATGGATGCTGAAGGAATGGTGTGCATATCGGGCACTGCCAAGGTCAAGGTGTTGGGAGGAGGAAAATATGTCTTTGATGATGTTACGAAAGAATACCCCCTGTTTGCCAGGACCGCAGCGTATCTCGAAAAGCAGTCATATTTCTATCGTCCGAACCTGGTCAAGATAAAAGAGATGGGCATGGATCTTCCGTTTGCCGAGAGATGGTGTGAACACTGCTGGAATGATGTCGGTAAAGATGAGAAAGCATACTTCAAGCAAGTACATGCCTTGATCGATTTCTCGCTGGAATTCTTGCGGCTCCAGCTAATATTGAAGAGGACAGGCACATATCTTTACAAATCCTACGCCGAAGTTGAAGAAAACGTCTATAATGATCCAACGCGAAAGCTGACAGGCCCGTGGTATATGTGGGCGCTGTATTTCTCCCAGATCTTTTGGATCACGCATTGGAACGTCCTGAAGTTTTTCCACCGCGCATTCATTCCGCAGAAAGGGACAGGCGCTGTCTTAGAGGTGCCGACGGGGACTGGCATCTTTTTGGCAGAGTTCTTGAAGAAGAGCGATGGTTGGAAAGGCATCGGGATTGATCTGAGCGACAGCTCAATCCAGTTCACCAAAAAGGTGTTGGACTGGTCCCGTGTTGCTGAGAGAACACACATCATAAAGGGAGATCTGTTTGACTATCAACCAAAAGAGCGCTTTGATCGTATCATGTGCGGAGAATTCCTTGAACATGTGGAAGATCCCGTACGGGTCTTAAAGACCCTTCGCTCGCTTGTGAAGCCAGAAGGAAAAGTCTTTCTTACTGTGGCGGTGTATGCATCGATGATCGACCATATCTATCTGTATCATTCTGCGGAAGAGGTCCGAGTCCATATACGCGAAGCCGGTTTCTGCGTGGACGAAGAACTTGTGCAAGCAGTGTTCCAGAAGGATAAGCCGGAAGAGAAGGATGTGCCATTGAATTATTGTGCCATCCTCAGTCCAGCAGAGTGATATTGCCGTCGAAAGTGATAAATAAGGTTCACAACTGCACCAAGACCGCTTCCTTGCAGCTGGGTATCCCGACAAGAGCTAAAAGAAGGAAGAGCAATCCGAATAAGACCAGTTCTCTCCTGCTCAACCCTTTGATCTTCCAGACGAACGAGCCATACCCTGCCCAAACGAGAACAGGGATCAATATCTGAAGAAAGGGTGCATACGCAAACACAGGATTAAGGATGAAGAACACATAGTTCGGATACGTCGGGAAGGCGAATATCATGAACAGCAGTGCATTGAACTGGAACGTCTTGAACGCAGTCTGAAAAAATACGATCAGAAGGATCAAGACAGGAAGCCAAAGAAGCCAGAAGCCGCACCAGCGGAAGAACCTCTCAATCTCTTGAAGGACGAGTTTCATATCAGCTCAGTTCATTCAAGGATTTATAAAGATTGCTGAGCAAAAAAGCCAGGAGGACCAATATCAGGATCGATGAGGGTTAACGTCAGCTTCTCTTCTTGAAAGCCGTTGAGGAGGATACAGGTCTGATGAGAGAGCTGTGGCCAGGAGATGCATACCCCTCCGAATATCTTGGTCTGGGTGTCTTCGGTCTTTGTATATGCGTTCTATAAAAATCGACTGATCCATCGAAAGGGGTCCCTTCATTCTCAAGAATTTCTTCCCACCTTGATGAGACAACCTCGTCTGCAAACAGTTCATTGATAAACTCTTGTGAGGTTGGAATATGCGGAACATGGCCAGAGTCTCTGATTTTTTTTATTCTGTTAAGCCCTGATTGGATGATTGGATCCTGCGTAGGCGCGCTTTTGCTGATCTGAAGCAAGTAAAGATGTTCAGCGCTGTCCATTTTAGACGACAGGTATGCTCTCTCGCCTTGTGGATGCACCTCTCGCTCCCCGGTCAGGATCTTAAAGAATAAGACCTTGACTGCGTAGAAATCCCTCCATGGATAGACCTTCTTGACACGGCCCGGCGGAATAGAGTCTACTCCGGTGATGAGAGGGCGTCCCTCCACCTTGTCTTCAGTACGTCGTATCATGTCTACACTCGCATGCTGGGCATCAAGATTCATATATATCTCATATGACCGCCTATATTCTTCGAGAATAGACCGCATTTCCCTGTCAGAGTATTTCATCTAAAAGCTGGAAGGGAGGATATATATAAGTTTTACTCCCACTCAGGGAATATTTTTCTGCAATAGGAAGCAGATGGACAAGGTCGCATGAAGAATCGGACTCGGGGTTCGCTGATCCACAGATCAGGCCTATATGCTCATCCTCCCGGCCAGCGGTTTCAGAAACATATTGAAAAAAGAAAAAAAAAAGAAAATTAGTATTCGTCTTCATCATCTTGATTGTCATCATCATAATGTCCCATCAAGATCACCTCCATAGTGGTTTGGTAATGACGCTAGGGGCTTACATATCCTGAGTCTTTGCCTGTCGAGCCGCTTCTTTCTTGGCTTTCTTGAGATCTTTGTTCTTGGCCATGGGGATCACCTCCCTGAATGTTACGAATCTTTGAAAGCAGGTTTTCAAGCTGCGCTTCCCTGATACCCCTCACTTTCTTGTTTGTGATCATCGAGAGATCCCACTGAAGCGTAGCAATCTGCCGTTCGAGCTCCGGAAGGGTCACAGCGTCCATAAGTATCACCGAGAATTACAATGCTTCTTTAGCGACGATGCCCTCCATATGAGCAGAGGAGTGATAGCAAGACAAGTATATAAACTTTCCCAGATAGATTTATATACTGAAAAAAACGCCCTATCGCCATGAGAACCGCCAATCCTGCCCTGAACAAGAATGCCTTCGCCCACATGCCGAAACACAGCGGCGAGTCCATGACTGTCAACGGAGCCATCAACAAGAGCTTCATCCTCTTCCTCCTGCTTCTCTTCCCGGCAATCTACATCTGGAACATGATCCTCTCCTCATCAGAGGTTCCCAGCTATTTCAACGGCCTCCTGATCGGCTCCATCATCCTCGGCCTTGTTGTGGCCATCATCACCATATTCAAAAAGGAGTGGTCTCCAATCACTGCCCCGATTTATGCCATTGTCGAGGGAGTCATCTTAGGAGCCATCTCTGTCTTTTTCAATATCATCTTCCCAGGCATTGTCCTCCAAGCAGTCGCCTTGACCTTCGGCGTCCTCTTAGTCATGCTTTTCCTCTACAGGACACACATCATAAAAGTGACCCAGAAGTTCCGCATGGCCATCGTCGCTGCCACAGGAGCGATCTTCCTCGTTTACATCATTAGCTTTATCATGAGCTTCTTCGGGACAACGATTCCGCTGATTCATGGCTCGGGCATGGTCGGCATCGGCTTCTCGCTTGTGGTCGTCGCTATTGCAGCGCTCAATCTTGTATTGGATTTTGATTTCTTTGAGAGAGGCGCCCAGGCGAACGCCCCGAAATACATGGAATGGTATGCTGCCTTCGGCCTGATGGTCACCTTGATCTGGCTCTACATCGAGATCCTCCGCCTGCTCTCCAAGCTGAGAAGCAGGAACTGATCATCAAAGGGTATGTTTATTAAGGAAAGATCCTTTTTCAGTTGAGGTGATCATGATGAAATTTCTCATTTTGTATGGATCAGTCAGGGAAAGCAGGCAAGGCATAAAGGCAGCAAGGTTTATCGTCAACCAGATCAAGGCAAGAAAGCATGCGGCCATGCTCCTCGACCCTAAAGAGCACAAGTTCGGGTTCCTGGACAAGACGTACAAGGAATATGAGAAAGGCAAAGCTCCTGAGCACATGGAAAAGGTTGCAGAACACATAAGGCATGCAGATGCCGTCGTCATAGTAACAGGAGAGTACAACCATATGCCTCCGCCTGCATTGATAAATCTTCTTGACCATTTCCTAGAAGAATGGCATTGGAAGCCCAGCGCCATTGTCTCGTATTCGGCAGGCGGTTTCGGCGGAGTCAGAGCCGCATCAAACATCCGAGACATGCTCGCAGAGTTGGGCATGCCAGCCATCCCGACGAATTTCGCCATCGGAGAGGTGCAAGACAGCATGGATGACGAAGGAAATGCCGTCGACAAGGGATACGAAAGACGCATCACGAAATTCCTCGACGAGCTCGAGTGGTATGCTGAAGCATTCAAGCATGAGAGAGAGAAGGGGACCCCTTACTGAGCATGAAGAACCTTCATGGTGAGCGCTTCAAGCGCCGATGTGTCATGGTCTGATTCAAGTTGCGCGAGAAACGACAAGGCCAGCTCTTTTTGTTCACGAAATGCTCCTTCAGTCGAAGCTTTCCCGTAGAGGATATAATAACTCATTGTGTCTCGGTAATGATCATCCAGGTCATCCTGCAGCTGATATCCCTTTCCAAGGCTTATTCCAAAGTTGCGCAAGGTGTCCAGCTTTTGCGGAGTTGCCCCGCCGAGCAGTCCACCGATGACCGCAGCTCCTGCGAAGGGCGTCCCGCTCTTGAGCGCATACCGCTCGAGCATCTCTTTGCTGGATTCAGGGGGGACCCAAAAGAGGTCCTCTGCTTCGCCCTGGAGCAAGTCTAATGCGAACTGGTTTATTTCCTCGAGGATGAGGAGCTTTGTCTGAGCATCTCCTACAGGATTCTTATGGATGAGCCTTTCCGCTCGCTCCCGGAGGTAATTGTAGGCAAGCAATGCTGTTGGCACATCATAGGCCATGTGGGTGCTTTTTCTTCCCCGGCGTTCATCACTATTGTCAAATGGCGGAAGATCATCAAGGATGAGCGATGCCGTATGGGCAAGCTCTATGGTTGCCGCACAGGGAAGGATCTTGTCATCAGGCAGGCCAAACATCCTTCCGGTGGAGAGTAAGACCAGTGGTCTCAGGAGCTGACCAGGAGGAAGGGTTGCATGGTGCGCCGCCTGCTGGTACCGATGATCTGTTTGAAGAGCCTCCTCAAGGTATTTCGTGATAAGTGCATAATCCCCCTCCATGGGTTTGGAAAGGTTGAGGTGCTATTAATATTTTCGCCAAAGCCTTTAAATACACTTGTTTCCCCAGTTAAGCCATGATCTGCCTCGGCATTGAGAGCACAGCGCACACCTTTGGTGCAAGTGTCATGACAGGAAAAGGTCTCATTCTCAGCAATGAGCGCAAGCTCTACACGACAAAGACTGGCGGCCTGATTCCTGCCAAGCTCGCTGAGCACCATCTCGAATACTGCGATAAGATCATAAGAACAGCGCTGGATAAGGCAGGGAAGAAACCCTCAGATATCGGCCTTATCGCCTTCTCACAGGGCCCTGGAATAGGGAATTCCCTCCAGATTGGAGCATCCATGGCAAAATATCTCTCCCGATTCCTCAAAGTGCCGCTCTTAGGGGTGAACCACTGCATTGCTCACCTGGAGATTGGGAGGAAAGAGTGCAAAATGGAGGATCCTCTCCTTCTCTATGTCTCTGGAGCGAACACCCAGATCATTGCCTACGACAGCGGCAGATATCGTATTTTCGGGGAGACATTGGACACTGGCTTGGGCAATTTCCTCGACACCTTCGCGAGAGACCTCGGCTTAGGCTTCCCCGGCGGGCCGAAGATAGAACAGCTCGCACAGAAAGGGAAGAAGCTCATCGACCTCCCTTATGTTGTCAAGGGCATGGACATCTCTCTCGGAGGACTTCAGACAAAGTGCAAGACCCTCCTCAAAAGGGGGGTGAACAAGGCTGACCTCTGCTTCAGTGTCCAGGAGACCGTATTTGCCATGATCATGGAGGTCACCGAGAGGGCGATGGCGCACTGCGAGAAGAAAGAGCTTGTTCTCGGCGGCGGCGTAGCCTGCAACGCGAGATTAGCAAACATGGCAAAGATCATGTGCAGAGAGAACAAATACACATGCGGCATCCCCGCAAAGCAGTTTCTTGTTGATAACGCAGCCATGATCGCCTGGACAGGAATGTTGATGCATCGAGCAGGCATCAAGACCGAGATCACAGATCCAATCCGGCCGTATGAGAGGACAGATGACGTGAAGGTGAGATGGCGATGATTGCCGATCCAACCGATTTCTAGAAAGACATTTATAGTACTGGACCACCCCATTCCTTAAGAGGCGGGAGGGGAAACATGGCAGAAGAAAGTAACGAGTCAGCAGGAAAAATTGACAACATCATTGCAGAAATGAAAGAAGGGCATGCACAGAAATTTGAAAAAGCATATAGACATCTTATTGATATGGGATTTTCAGAAACCCGAGATCATTCATTTTTAAAGATCATGGATTTGGAGCAGGTGGTGGAAACAGACGACAGTGGAAATGTCGTCGCTTGGAAGGAATTAGGAAGAGTGAACATTGAGGCACAATATGACACCCAGCAGGGAAATACTCCTGTCATCATGAAAATGAAAGTTCCTTACATCCAAGACATGCCTGAAGGAATAGCTGAGGAGGATAGGAGGGATGTTTGGTTGATATTGCTGAGGTTGGAAAATGCCTCTTCTCGAGATTTGAGAAACCGAGTAGGAAGTCAAGCAGAAGTGAGGGTCATAAATCCATGCAAGACTAGCATCCATAAAATGCAGAGTGTTCATCTTTTAACCCAAGGAACGACACCAACAAGGGCATATGCAAGATTAGAAGGTGTCCTTAGCACATTAGGATATCAGCTATCATCACCCGGATGAAAGGGGCCTTGTTGATCAGACACAGACATGCGACTTGCATCCGCTCTCTTCCTGGATGAAGTTGCCCACAGCGTCATACGTCTCGTAACATAACCTTTCACTGCCGAAATAGCCGACCCTCTCCCGTAAGCGGACAGCAGTTGTTTTTCCATTGCACATCCCGGTGAGATACCATGCATGGTCATCATGCACTGCTTTCTCAGCGACATAGGAAGCACAGAGTTCTTCTTGCACCAACGCGACCGCCTCTCCTTCTGTATAGGTGATCAAGAAGGGCATGTTGTTCAGCCCATTCAGATAATCTGCTTTCGGCCCGCAGTCGACGGGAAGGAACTTGACGAGAGTCATTAAAATGACAATAATCGCAAAGATCACCGCCAACAGCGGCCCTGTCTTTTCTCTTGTAAGGATAAAGTCCTTCACCCCTAAGAATAGCGCGAGGAAAGCGAGGACATTAGATACGATAGGAGAGAAGACAAAAGCGACGACGCTCACAAAACCGATCAAGAATGCTAGGTTCTTCATAAAGAAGGTAAGAAAAAAAGGAATATAAAAAGTTATTGGAATAATAGTTCTTTATTCCTTGGATGTAAGACGCCAATGATTGAATTGACAAACTCTTCTCTCACTCTCAACCCCTCTTTGACATCTTCGTC
>JBDRLS010000021.1:0-4611 GCA_043812875.1 Nanobdellota archaeon | reverse complement strand
TCCAATTCATCATTGGAATATATCGTAACGGCTGGTACGGGTCCCTCGTCAACCAATTCCTCTTCAACCGCCATTTCCCCCGTTGGGCCTACCGTATCAACTATAAAGGGTCCAGAGTTTACAGGCATATCCGTCCAAATCATATTGCCTGGGATATACCCATCACCCTCAAAGTCTCCAGTAGCCCTCGTAAAGGTGTCGTCATCATCATCGGCCTCTACCTCCCCGCGGAGAAGAACGTCCTCAACGAATGGATCGGCTCCGGTTTCCTCTTGGGCGGCCTCATCACCTTGTTCATCGGCACCGCGTTATATTTCTCAGACTTCCTCCGCTGGCTCCGACCGATCGTCATCCTCTTTGAACTCGGATTGGTCATTTTCATTTCTTACCGTAAGTTGAAGAAATGATCAGACCGGGCCGGATGAACCCATAACTATTTAAATAAAAACCTCCTGGATTTCATCATGCAGTATCGCTATTGGTTCAGCATCATCTTGCTCCTCACGGCACTCACCCTCTCGAGCTTTGTGATGAGCCTCTGCCAGACCGAGTGCACGCTCCGTAATATCGCCGGATCCGTGACAGAGCAGGCGGCCGCGGGCTCAGGAAGTGTCGCGCTCCTTGTCTTGATCCTTGGATTATTGGTGGTCATGGTCTCTCTTCTCGTCTTCAGCATCTTCGTCTATCTCAAGAAGCAGCACAGCAGAAAGACCGTCATATGAAGCCTTCTGAATGGGATAAGTATGCGGATCCAGACAAATATGTCGATGCAATCTTCACCCCGTTCGCCCTGAAGGGAGCGAAAGCCCTTCTCGAGACGACAATAAAAAAGTTGAAGGGCGAAAGGGTGATTGACATCGGCTGCGGTTACGGCAACCTCCTCCCGTTTCTCTCGAAGACGTTTAAGGAAGTCATTGCTGTCGATTTCTCCCCGAAGATGGTGGAAAAGGCGAAGCATCAGGCCAGTATTCTCAAGAATGTTGAAGTGATGCACGGCGACGTCAGGAAGCTTGAGCATGATGGTTTTGATGTCGCCGTCTCGGTAAACTCTGTCCTCATGCCGAATGTCCTTGCAGTGAACGAGGCATTAGCGAGCATCTATGATTGCTTGAAGCCGAAAGGCGTCTTTATCGGAATCTTCCCGTCCATGGACTCAGAGTTGTACCTTTCCATGATCCTCTTCGAGAATGAGCTGATTAAGGGAAGACCTGCTAAGAAAGCGAGGAAGAATGCCGGTGAGCTCATCGGCGAGACAGACTATGATTTCTTGACGAGCATGTTGGATGCGAACGGAAGGCAGAAATTCTTCTATGGCTTTGAACTGAGCTATCGCCTGAAGCAGGCGGGATTCAGGACTGTTTCCGTCAAGAAGATGCCCATCCCCTGGAAAGCCCTGAAGAACTCAGGCATCTACTTCCCTGATAAGCCCAAGCCATGGGACTGGCTTGTTGTCGCGAAGAAATCTTAGCCAAAGCATCCAGGCGCAGCCGAGCATGCACGTCTCAACAACTCTTTCCTCTTCAATAAGCTCGCATGCAGATGAACACGTGCCGCTATCAACACATCTGAAACCCTTCCATAGCTTGTTGACATTGGCATCTTTGCCGCAGAAGGTTTCCCAAATCAATTCTCCTGCTCCGCAATCAGCATCGGAGGAGCAAGCAACAAGAATCTCATCGTCCAAAAGTTCATCGCAATCGTTGTCAACACCGTCGCAGATCTCCCCGCTGGGCACGCATGATGGCTCGATAGGCTGGCTCACAGAGCGGGTTTACATCCTGGATGCCGATGACGTCACCAGTGATGGAATTATCCTTGCTGCAAGAAACGCTAAAGACCTGATGAGCAAGCGTTTTCATGACGCTCACTTTGCATTATTCCTATTCAAATTTTTAGCTTGAGTTGCTCTGGTTCCCTTCCGGGATGCATGCTCCATTGATGCAGCCGTTGGTGCACCATTCAAAAAGCCTGTCTTCTTCGCTGCTGTGGCAGGTGCTGGTGCACGTTCCGGGGTTGTTGCAGCTGAATGATCTCCAGAGTTTATGGACGTTTGCGTCTCCGCCGCAGTACGGGTTGCCTGTCCATCCTGCGTTGCCGCAGTCTGTGCCTGTGGTGCAGTCAATAGGCAGGCCCTCGTCGACGAGGTCGTCGCAGTCGTTGTCGAAGCCGTCGCAGTATTCAGCGACGGGTGTGCAGTCTGTCGCTTCTTTGTTGTCGTCTTTGCTTGCGCAGTCTGGGTCTCCAGGTGTTGAGCCGTCGTCGCATGTTGTCTTGCGTGAGAGGAAGTCGCAGTAGCCGTCTCCGTCATTATCCAGGTGGTCCCAGCACTGTGCTTGCTGAGGAGGATTGCCTCCTTTGGCTTGGCCGGTGATGGTGCACGCTGTTATTAGAATCATTGCTACACAGAGTCCGAGGATAGTTGTTTGTTTCATTGGGGGCACCCTTCATCAACGACATTATCGCAGTCGTTGTCGACGTTATCGCACACTTCAGCACTTGGAACGCATTCAATGCTGGGAGCTACATCTTCAATATAATATAAACTGCCTGTATTGGTCGCATAGGTAAACACATTATCGTTCATATGGAATGTGTAGGAATATGATGAGCTAGTCGCTTTGTAGGTTATTCGAGTTGTTTCACCGGTGAGTCCATTCCACATGACTGCATCTAACTGTCCCGGGTTGCAGTTTGGCCAGCAATTTCCGAATTCATATGTCCGATAGACGACATTCGCGTTATCTAAGGCCAGTTTGCGATCTCCTCGGTCTTCATATGTCTGTCCGATGATTCTTTTCTCTTCCACATGGTAAAGATAATAGGTGCTGCCACTATCCAATATCGACCAGGCAACGTAGGGGTAATCGGTCTGCAAATCGAGAATGCTCTTGCTTGAATAGATTTGGGTGACTTCATTTGTTTGGAGGTCCATAAGCCAAAGTCCGCTATTGTAAAGGCCGGCATACATCACATGATCCCCTACGAATTTTGCAAGGGATATGGATTCGCCTCTGTCCGTAAGCTGTCTATGCGTACCTGTTAGGCAGTCGTAATCTCCTTCTATGTTACACATGAAGAGCTGGTAACTACCATCATCTATCACTTGTTTATAGAGGACTCGATCGCTATCGATGTCCATGGGGATTCTGTTTTCGTCTGCAGATTCAATGAATGAAATTTCATCCCATCCTTTAATATCTACGATGACCAATCTTTTATAAGGTCCTTCAATGGCATTTTTTTCCTGGGCCAATGCATATTCGCCGTCAAAATCTGTCAAATAGAGCGGATAGTCCGTGACATACCGATTTTCATTAGAGCGGATATTATATGTCTTGATGTCTGAATAACCTATATAAGCGATAAGTTCACCGGACACGATGGGTTTGGACGCAGAAGAACCGTCCGCAAATTGATTTATCTTATCAATGGTGTTCCATGACGTCGGTCTGTTCAAGGTACATTCTATGCCAGAGCATCCCGTCGGGCAGTCGATGTACAGTTTATCAATGGCAGGTGAAAAGTCGCAGCTTGCACCACAGCTGCTGCCTGTCTGGCACGCCGAACCTTCGATCCACTGGCAATGGATATTTCCGTCAGCTTCACAGCTAAGAGCGGTGCACCGGTTAAAACAATTATTTGTTACGGGGCATTCGGTGTTAAAAGGGCAATTAGTATCACATCCTTCATCAACGATGCTGTCACAATTATGATCGCAAGACCCTGGTATGGGGACGCAGGTCGCGTTTGGATCTTCTACTGGTGGGCAACCTTCATCAACAACATCATCACAATTATTATCTAAACCATCACAGATTTCAACTGTGCAGCTCTGTACAAAATCATCAATTAATTTTAGGACAAATCCATCAGGATGATAATATCCCTCTTGATAATTCCAATAATCTTCTCTTGTCTCTGTTGGTTCATGCATAGCAACATCCGGTCCAGGATCAAAATCAGTGGGTGAGGAGACGTATCCTACAATAATTATGTTGTCATCTTGATCAAGAACCATTTTTTTTCCACTGTTAACATGTTTTGCACCGATGAATTGTCCATTTGATGTGTATTTTGCTACATACTTTGAAGGTTCCATGATGTATTCATTTGGTCCTGGGTCTATATCTCTCGCTTCCGTTGTTTCTGCTCCAACGATAATATCATTCTCTTTAGTGGTAAGGATGTTTTTTATAGTCCCTCCCACATATTTCGTCCAGAGGAGTGTTTTGTCAGGAGCAAATTTGATGATAGCGCTTCCTGAGGTAATGTAGAGATTATTGGAAGAATCTGATGTAATGTCTGTTCCAGAATTCATCATTTTAGTATATATCCATTCATATGCTCCTGTATCTTTGTTAAGCATAAGGGCAACCAAATCTTTACTATCTATTGCTGCTGTTTTTTCACCATATTGATCAAACATTGTTGTTCCTACAAAATGTCCGGTCACATACAAATTTCCAAGTGTGTCAATATGTAGTGCCTTACTATCTCCCGATCCCCACCCGTTAGACCAGCCATAGGATCCATCGCTGTTTAGGCGAGTGATAAATGATCCAGAAGGTTGAAGGTCAACCCCCTCAGTAGGATCATAATCAACTTCCGTAC
>JBDRLS010000020.1:0-2058 GCA_043812875.1 Nanobdellota archaeon | reverse complement strand
GTTTATAAATAAGATATATCTCTTCTTCTTACAAGATGAAGAAAAAACCTGTTTTTTTTGAGTATTCTAGCTGATTCATTGAGCTGCAACTGTCTCATGCTGCTGCCCTTATTCGGGGGTCATTTTGAATTCACGGTCAAGACAGATAAAAAAGCATTATCAAGGATGCTGTATCTCAAGCAGCTAAGATCATACTAGATTCATCTCTCTTTTATATATCCTATTCTATCTGACCCCTAACAGAATAAAGGGGAGCATATCCTCTGAGGGAGGCTGAAGTCTATTTCTGCATGAATTTTGCAACAGTTTTTTATATTATCCCATTTTTTGGCATAATAGGTGAATACACATGAAATATTTCGCAAAGACAGTCATCGGCATTGCCGCGCTTTCGTTCGCAGCTTCATTAGCAGCAGGATGCGGCGGCAAACCTAACTGGAATGGGATTGATATTGACACAAAGGATCTTGCAAGCGACAGTTCATGCATGGTCTGCCATGATATGCTTCCAAGGATATATGACCCTGAGAAGCCGGATGTCACTGGCGGGAAGAGATGGCAGTACATTTTGATGGATCCAAAAACGAATTATGACCAGCATGCAGGATGGTCTCACAAGCCCTCAGGGTTTGATACAGTACACCTTCTTAAGATAGACCGGAACCATGACAAGAAGCCCGATATGGATTCAAGAGCATGCTGGACCTGCCATGACCCTGCAGCTTTCAAAGGTGATTCAGAGCTTGAGAAGAAGCTGACAGGAGAGAGCTTTGTCTGGTATAAGATGTTCTCAGTGATAAAGGCTCCTGATGAGCAGAAGCCTGAGAAAGAGAAGGATGATTATTATAACAGAAGATATTGATCACTTATTTTTCTATTGTTTTTTTCTCCTTTATTGCCATGATTCTATTGAATCCAAACATTATCCCAAAGACAAGCAATCCTGCAATCATCACATGCTGCAGAAGATAGAAGATGTTTGACATGGAAGGATTCCTGAAGATGTACACAAGAAGGTCGATGCTGTTGGTTTGGGCTCCAGCAGAGGAAAAGAAGCTTCCATCTGAGATATAGCAATATTCTTTCAAGCGATTGTTGACTATCAGGAAATCCCCTTCATACTTTATATCCAGATAATAACAGGATTCAATGGATCTTGTTTTCTCTTTTATCTCCTGATAATATGCCCTGTTGCCGCTTGCCGGCAATATCTCAAGGTATTCATTAGAGAACATGTCCTTTTCATCAGAGATCCAGGCATTCAATCCAGCCTCAATACCTTCTCTTGCAGAACCGATGTCTTCTAAGCAATTTTGTTCGTAAACATCAATGACCTCAGAGACATTCCCATCATAAAAGCCGCCGAAATGATAGATCAAACTCCTTACCTCAGGCATTAGGAAATGTGGTTCAGTCAGATCAAAACTCCGGCTCAATCCTGAGTCTTCCATCTGGCTGCTTACCGTGCAAATGATTGTTGCAGTGGGTGGCTGGTATGAAGTGGATGCTGCATCCACTGCCATGATGATGAGCAACATACCTATCACTATTAGTAATGAATTATTCTTCATGTCCAATTAAATAGTCTGATACGTTTATAAATATTTCTTTAGAGGTATGGAGTTCTTGAGAATTATTTGAAAAAGCCTTAAATATCGCTTATTTTTCATCAGTTTTTATGGCAGTGCATGATATGCAGATAAAAGTTGATGGAGAAGCAGTAAATACTCGGCTCTATAATCCAGAGTTTGCACAAGACAATATTGTTTTGTTCTGCCATGGGTTCCCTGGTTCGAACAGGCTTGTGAAGCTTCACGAACCGCTCAAAGATGCAGGAATATGCCTTGCAGAGATTAATTTTAGGGGTGACCCTCAGAGCGGGGGCAAGTTCAGCTTTCTTGGTTCGATAGAAGATATTCTTCAGACAAGAGATAGACTCAGGTTGGAATATAAGGATACCAAGCTATCAGCCCTTGGTTACTCCTATGGCGGTTTTTGCGCCTCTAACATCCTCGCAGCTAATCCTGGGAGATTTGATGAAGTCTTTCTGCTAAACCC
>JBDRLS010000019.1:0-8235 GCA_043812875.1 Nanobdellota archaeon | reverse complement strand
GTCAAAAACCTTATTTATAAAATCAAAAAAAAAGGGTTCGGCATCAATGACAAGCTCAATGATCAAGGAGAAAAAGAATTCTTTCTTGATCCGGAAGCGAAGATCAAGATCAGTGGAAGATGAATAGGTGTCACCATGGTGACACACTAGTGACATAGACGACAAATGAATGATTGAGTGACACATCATCGGTGACGTGTCACGGTGTCACATCACTGGAAAAGTGACATGACACACCGAAATGAAGGGAAAAAAGCATGCGTATCCAAGGTATTTATTGAGCAGATTATAGATAGGATTATAGTCAATAAAATAGCGTTGAATCCGATAAAAAAAAGGTGCCATGACAAAAGTGAAATCTAATGAAGGGAGGAAACAGGTGCTTGGTTGACAGGGGGGTGAAAAAGTGACGTGTCACACTAGTGACATAGACGACAAATGAATGATTGAGTGACATCATGGCGGCGCATCATTTCTGGGGAATGTTCAAGGTCGAGAGCTGTTTTAAGGCTTCCCTCGCGGCGGTACGGGGAGTGATTTGAGTGGTGTCGATGTTAAATGTTTTGTAGCCAGCTTCCCTTGCCTCATTCCCACAGAGATCGAAGTTCTCACAATCGATATTTTCTTGTATTTTTGCAGCGTGATATTTCCGTTTTGCAAGGCGCAGTTTCAAGACTGAAGGATTGCACCTGGTGATGAGACAGCAATCAAAAAGTGAGCTGGGAAGGGTATGGGCAAGATGACCTTCCACAATAAGGGATTTGTTGCCATTTCTGGCTTTTTCTATATCAGGGCGCAAATGAGCGGTCAAGAGCGTTGTATCAACAATAAGGCTCTTTCTGGCTTTATCATAGCCTTCTGCCAAGTCGTGCTGTTTGATATAACTTGAAAGGTGGATGAGTGAGGTATTTATCAAAAGTGAGAGTTCCTTTGCCAATTCACTCTTACCAGAGCCAGGTGTTCCGGAAATGATTATCAAAAACCGCATAGAGATAGAAGTGCCCAGTCATTTATAAAGGTTATTGACGACGGAGCATCATCCATGAGAGGAGAAACCCTATGAGTACAGCGACGCCGCCGAAGAGGAACCAGGCGGCGGCGGGAAGGGGTATTGATGGAAGGGTTTCAGCGACGGCGGGAGCTGCCCTTAGGGCATCTGCAGCCATGGGAATGGCTTCGCCTGCGCTCTCAGCAAGGACCTTTGCACTGTCCTGAAGAGCCAACGCATTCTTTGCTGCAAAGAGCGCCGGTTCCTGAAGAAAGTGTATAATGCCGACGCCGGCGAGGAGAAGGACGAGCGCTGGAAGGGTCCTCTTTATCTTAACTGAGAGGCCCTCTGTGGAGTCGGGAGCGATGATGATGAACTTATTGGCAATGGTGTAATGATTGACTTCCTTGCCTTTTTCGCTGTAATGGAACTCATCCACCTTGATGAGCTTAGCTTCGAGGAGAGCTTGGAGATTATAGTGCACAGTTGAGAGAGGCATATTGAGGAGTTCAGCTATCTGGGATTCAGTACTATCGCTCTTTGCGAGATGATCAAGGATTTTCCGCGAAGTATCGCTTGAGATGACCTGGGCAAGCTTCTTGGCTTGGCCTTCTTTCATGGACACGAGGAGGAAGGTCTCTTCTTTCTTTTTCATGGTGTTTTGGGAGACGAGAGCATATTTAAAGGTATGGATAGCTTCGACCGGAATTAAACTGATGGTTTTGCGATAAGTATAAAAGTGAGGGTCACCGTCGGAAAGAAAAGGCACATATGACAACAAACCTGGTGCCTAAATGGATAGAACGCGATGATTGAGTGAACACCCACTGAGCCTCGGCGATGATGAACGGAAGTAACTTAAGAGCGTGTCCAAACCCCGCGTCCTTAGGTTGAATGATATGACAAGGTTCATCTAGAACATTCATTTCCTTTTGGCCATCTTAGCAGTGGAGACCACGGATTTGTTCTTGAAGAAGAAATCATCCCGGAGGAGAAGCAGTGTCGTACCGAGCACTGTGGTGATCAATGCACCCATGTAGAAGCCGAAGCCGATTGCCATACCGATCAATGCCACAATCCAGATTGATGCTGCAGTCGTGAGGCCGTGCACCCTGTCCCCGCCGAAGAAGATCGTGCCCGCCCCTAAAAAGCCGATGCCGGTTATGATTCCCTGCGCGATCCTTGCTGCGCCATCCCCATCCGCGAAGAGGGTAACCCCTACAAGAACAGCCAAGGTTGAACCTAAGGAGACAAGCATGTGGGTCCTGAGGCCTGCAGCCATGCGTTCCCTCTCCCGTTCATAGCCGATGATGCCTCCTAAAAGCACTGCCAAGATCAAGCGAAGCGATACCTCACCAAGGCCAGGTATCATCAAGGATACAACCATTTAGTCCCTTAAGAAATGAATCCATAAATACTTTGTGTTGCTATTCAAGAGTCATCAGCCGAACATATCATCAAATCTATCTTCTTTCTCGTGCCGTTTTACCTTAATGATGGCTTCGAGAAAATCGGATTCGGTGACTTTACAGCGATTTTCACGGATGGCAAAATATCCGGCTTCAGTGCATGTCGCCCTGATCTCCGCACCAGAGAAGCCTTCCATACGAGAGACCAATTTATTCATGTTGATCCCCTTGATGATCTGCATCGCCTTGGTATGAATCTTGAAAATTTGCTCTGTACCGCCTTTTGAGGGGATGGGAATGTGGATCTGACGATCCAATCTTCCTGGACGAAGCATGGCAGGATCAAGAATGTCCCGCCTGTTTGTACACCCGATGACCTTGACATTTCCCAAATGCTTAAATCCATCAATCTCTGCGAGAAGCTGCATGAATGTCCTTTGGACTTCTCTCTCTCCTGAAGTACCAATTTCAATCCGTTTTGCGGCAATGGCATCGAGTTCATCGATAAAAATGATAGACGGAGCTTTTTGGCGTGCCAACTCAAACACTTCCTTCACCAATTTCGCCCCTTCACCAATGAATTTCTGGACAAGCTCAGATCCCACAATCTCGATGAATGTGGACTTGGTCGAGGTGGCAACAGCCTTTGCCAGAAGTGTCTTTCCTGTTCCGGGTTCGCCATGAAGCAAGATGCCCTTCGGCGGTTGGATGCCGATCTTCTTGAAAAGCTCTGGTTTCTTCAGTGGAAGTTCAATGACCTCCTGAATCTCCCGGATTTCTTCTTCAAGGCCTCCGACTTCAGACCACGCAACGTTTGGCTTCTCCATGATGACAAACTTTTCCACATCAAATTTCTTGGAAACAGACATCTTTCGGATGACGGTGAGGTTGCGCTGTTCCACCAAGACTTGGTCTCCTGGCCTGAGGGTCCCGCACTGGCGGGAGACATTCACATAGAATTGGTTGCCGTTGGGGACGCGGATGACAGCGTGCTCACCATGTTTCTCCCTTACATCGCTTATCATCAGAGGGGGAGCCTTAAAGCGTTCGAGCTCATTTCTCAGATTTTGTACTGTCTCTCTGAGGAGGCGGTTTTCTTCCTCGAGCTGCGACGTCTGCATCGAATAGTTATAGATGACAGATTCCACTTCCTTGCTTTCGTCTTTTGAGGTCATATGATCACGCTGTTGATGTTGAGATGCATACATCAGTGATAGCAATCTCCGGGGTGAGCACGGGATGCTCAGTCTCCCAGGAAATCACCTGATGGCGTTCCTGGGTTAGGGCCATTATTGCGTTGAGCATGCGAGGCAGGGCATCACTCACGCGAATCCCCTTGATTGGATGATGAAGTTCACCATCTTTGACGACAAAGATTGCGTCGCGTGGAATGGTTGAAAATTGCCCAGTCAGGTAATTCTGAAACCGTGTATACCAAAGGTTTGTGATTAACAGGCCGTTGTTGATCCTTTCGAGGAGTTGTTCTTTATTATATTTTCCTTTTTTAACCACTAGATTCCACGGTTCAGGGGAAACCAGACCGGCGTTCCCTGTAGGGCGCTGATGATGTTTCTTCGCAAGAGAGGTATTGGAGAGGTAGGTTTTCATGATACCATCCACAATGAGCGGTGTTGTTCCGGTTGGCCGCCCCTCCTCATCAAAGGCAACTGAGTTATGGCCATTCGGAAGTCGCCCGTCATCATAAAGGGTGAATGGAGTTGAGGCGACCTTTGCATTTTGCTTTCCCTTTAAGAAAGACATCCCGGTCTCGACGCTAAAAAGCGAGGCTGCGTTGCCCACATGATCCAAGAGGTTTGCAGCGGCAAGGGGCTCGAATACCACATCATAGCTTCCTGATTTCCCTTTTGTTGGATTGAGGGATGCCTTCGCGGTTCTTCCGGCTTCTTTTGCCGCTTCGATCATCGAGAAGCCTTTAAGCACACGTGCTGCCCTGACTTGGTGGGAGGAAGCATGCTCATCCGCAAGCGCTCTCATAGAGAAATAGAGGAAGGTACCTTTGGAGGATGCCTCGACATTCTCTGAAGTCAGGAGAGAGGTATTGGTTTGGCCGTACTCGAAGACACCTGAAGAGCGAACAGCACCTGATGAGATTGCTTGGCCAATGGCCTCTTTGACTAGTCTGGGGCCTTGCTCATCCAGGGAAAGTATCTTCTTATCGTATGTCTGGGAGATGGTTTTATAGGTAAATGGACCTGAGGCGATGCCCTGATGATCATTTTTTGGCGACATGCGCTTTGCAAAGACCATGAGGTCCTTAGCCCTGCGAGGAAGGGAAGCCATTGAGAGATGCTGAATCCTTGTTGAGAGGATTCGTTTGTCCACAACAATAAAAACCCCATATTCTTCCTCTTCCCAAATCTTTGGAGCAACTATGTCATTGTTCACATACTTCAGCTGAGTGTGAAGCGAGTGTTCTGTGGAGATGACAACATCATCTGCACCCTGCTTCTTCAATTCTCGCAAGAAAGCTTTAGCGAGCATGTGAACCTCCTAAGATAATATTTCGAAGCCTTATGCTCGGACCTCCAAGGGTTACGGGAATCCCTTGCATAGGCTCTCCTTTGCCACAGGTGCCATAAAAATGTTGTACATCCCTGGCTAATGCATCGATGGCTCCATAAAGGGTCGGAGTAGAGAGTTCGATGACAGGATGCAACACTGGATTGGTGAGCCTTCCGTTTTCAATGAGATAGCTTTCATTTCCGACATATTTTTGGTTCATTCTTCTGTCATCGATGTTCCATTCCATGAAATTCTTGATAAAGACGCCCTTCTTGATTCCATTGATGAGCTCATCCTGGTTGTGGGAACCGGGAAGCATGTAGGTATTGGACATCCGGGGGATGGGTTCTCTATTATATGCGCAAGCCCTTGCTGAGCCATTTGGGTGTGTCTTGCATTCTGCAGCAGTCTCCCTGCTGTGGAGGAAATCATTGACAAGGCCTTTCTTAAGGAGGAATTTCTTTTTTGCTGGGATGCCTTCATCATCATGGAGATAGGATCCTGCACCTCCCTTCAAGAGAGGATCGTCAACCACTGAGACATTGGGCGAGGCAAGGCGGTGACCCTTCATGGCAAGGCTGATAAAAGACTCCCCGGCCTGGGCAGCCTCTCTGCCGAGAATACGGTCCGCTTCATAGGGATGGCCGCCTGATTCATGGACAAGAATGCCAGTTACCTCAGGGGCAGCGACCACATCAAGTTTTCCTTTGGGTGCAAGTCTCGCTTCTTTCAGATTTTTCTTGAGTGCAGGAATCTCTTGGGAGATATCACCTTCGAGATCCCAATGCCTGACCTGCTCAAATCCCCCGTTTCCACCTTTCTGCCACATGCGCTGCATGCTCTTCTTGCCTTTGACAATGCCACACACGGCAAACAGCGCTGCCGAGGGAATATGGGTTGTGATGACACTCCCTTCAGTGTTGACAAAACACTTCTTGGTGTCTTGGACACCCAAGGAAAAAAAACGGGTCCGGCATGAAGCTGCGAGGGCATCAAGGTTCTTCAGATATGCAAGATATCCTTCAGGGCCAATTGATGAAAAAGGTTTCTTTGCTTTTATGACCTGGGTTGTTCTTACTGTCTTTGCCGATGCGAAATTATTCTTGGAAGGAGAGACTTTTGCAGTTGCGGATGCTGCCTTTGCGGACCGGAAAACCAGTGCTTTTATCCCCTTTTTTGAAAGGGTTCCGGTTGCTCCGAACACAAGCTTTCCCTTGATGAGCATCCTGAGGCCAATGCCCTCATGAGAGGAGATGCCTCCGAGCTCTGGTGAGCCATTCTTAAGAAGGAAGGCTTGGCCGTCAGATTTTTCAATTCTAACATCTGCATAGCTTGCTCCGCGGTCTCTAGCCAAGTTGATTGCATATTGGGCAAAGTCTTTCATGGGAGAATTTCGACTAATACGCCAGCAATGGCCTGCTTGATGTCTTGCGGGTGAAGTTCTTTCCTATTGAACGATAGTTCCAGATCATTGTAAGAAGAGAAACTGAGATTCCCTCCCCATTTTTCAGGGCGCTTGATCTCCAGGGTTTCTTTTCTAGGGAACACAATAAGTTTTGCTATTGCCATAAGGGGATTGTTCTTAGTCTCTCCCTCTGGACAATAAGCTTTATTGATCTTTTTCTTGATTGTTTCTGAGTCATCTGCTACGCTGATAAGAGAGTTAGGTTCGGAGGAGGACATCTTGCCCTCTTTTTGGAGAGAAGGGATCAGAGGGGTATGAACACAAAGCGGCGCTTTCCAGCCCATGCTTGGAAGGAGCTCCCTTGCGAGCATGTGGATCTTCCTTTGCTCGATGCCTGCCTGTGCAATGTCAACCTTCAACGCTTTTATGTCTTCTACCTGCATGAAAGGATAGATAAGCTGAGAGACCTTCGCATGCTCTATGTCTCTAGCAATTTCCTGCATGCTCCTCAATGCGCGGTTCATGGTCACTTTCTGGGACATCTTCAGGATGTCATCCATGTAATCGATATTCCTTTGGAATGAGGAGCCGAGGATGAACTCTGCATTTTTTAGGCCGAGCTTCTTGAACTGTTTCTCCCAGTCTTTTGCTTGGTCGCGGATGAAGTCCCAATCCCCTTTCTGATTGAGCCAAGTATGATAATCAGCAAAAAGGACTTTTATCCTGCATCCTGCTTTTTCGAGATCGAGGAGTTTTGTTATAGTGACGAGATGGCCGAGATGTACTGCTCCTGAGGTCTCATAGCCGCAGTAAGCTATGGGATGCTTCTTTTCCTTGAAGAGCGGAGCGAGCTCTGACTCGTCGATGATTTCGACAGTGTTCTGGGTGATTAAGGTGAAATCTTGCATTTGTAGCTACGAGCTTAGTCGCTTTAAATATGTTTTGGATGTGAGGTATTGTCCTAAATCTTGTTCATTGGTCTTCCCAACATGCACCCATTTGAAAACTAGGTCTTTTCCCCTATCATCTGTCTTCTCGGGAGAGAAGAAAAAAGAGTCTGGCAACGCTTGACTGCAATAAAAAAATAGCAAAAAGGTATTTGTTTAGCTCAGCATAGTTGAGTGGTGAGCATTCTGTGGAGTTCTTGTCGGATGTCTTTTTGCTGCGTTGTCCATGTGGCGATGAGCTTGTCGGTGTCTGATCGGAAGGTCCGCGCCCACCATTTCTGTCCGAGAACGCTGAAGCTTGTCTCGTCGACATGCAATCGCAATGATGTACGAATGCGCATTTTGAGAATTTCATATTCTGTTTGTCCTGCTTGCGCTGCACGTGTGATGATCGCTTGCACGCTTGCAGGAGCAAGCTTGATTGCGAAGCTGGCGTCGAGAAAACTTGCTGTTTTTCGCATGACGCCACGAACGATAAATCGTAACATGATTGTGAGCACCATAAGATTGATGCCAAAACGACCCTGTTTTGGAGTTTGTCCGTCGCTGGCAGAGAACTTGAAATGACACTTATTACACTCGCAGATATCCCTCTCGACAATCTTGCTCTCTGGCTTTATCTCTTTTGGTATCTCGTCAATTTGCTGGCGAGCAGTACGAAGCACGTCGATGTCATTACTTTGACAATTCGGGCATTCTGTTGCTGTTATGTGATACGGTGTTAGAATCGGATTCCATCGTCTATTTGTTCCAGGATGTCCTTGTGGAGCGCCACGCTTCTTTCCAGACTTCTGCGGAAGAAAAGATGGCTTAAGATGCTGATTTGCCGACGGAGGAGTGTTTGAATTCTTGTATTTGCGAAGCTCGCGTTTGAGCTTATCGATCTCAACCAACGAATCATAAAGATCGTCGACTAATTCATCCTTCGATTTCTTTTCCAAATCTTTTTTCGCAACGTATATC
>JBDRLS010000018.1:0-7886 GCA_043812875.1 Nanobdellota archaeon | reverse complement strand
GTCACGATAGCAGGCAAAATGTCCTATGAAGCATTATCCGCGTCAGGGATTTATGGAGCAGCAGATGTGTTTGTCACCACGTCGACGACAGAGACAGGACCTTTGACTGTGCTGGAAGCAGCATCGTGCGGGACACCGACTGTCTGCTTGAAGGCAAAAGGGACTTCAGATATTGTTGTTGATGGCGTGAATGGTTTTCTATTTGATGAGGGGGATAAACAGGCCTTTGCGGACAGGGTTATCAAACTTATCTCCAATAAAAAATTGCTCTCATCCATGCGCAAGAAGACAAAGAAAATGATTGCGAAACATTCTCAGAAAGTGGTCATGGACGAGTGGGAGGCGCTGTATCGGAGCATGATCGCAAAAAATAGAAAGAGGAAATGATGGATATTCTCCAATAGTATTAACAGGTTGTTCCATACATCGCTTTCACCACGATCGTCGCATAGCTTCCTTTCGGGAGGGAGAATTCTAATCGTTGTTTCTTGAAGCCTGGGTTGAGGTCATCCAGCTCTTGTTTGCCCACTACCAAATTATTGACCGGGGCGAACATCTCCCGATCTGTGCCCTCTGCGCTCAACCCAGGTATTTGGCGGATGATGAATGAACGTGGAGACAGCCCATCTTCTTTGAGAAGGGCGATGGCTTCTTTGTCTTCTGTGCCGAAGCCAGGAAGAGGAAGGGTGTTGTTGACGGCGTTATCCTCCTTTGGAAAAGAAAGCGTACCGGCTGCATAAGAAAGGGTGTTGAATTGCCCTGAGTGTTCAATGTGTTTTCGCAGGAGTTCATTGAAGAGAAAGCCCTGGTATGCATGAATGTATAAGCGAAGCATGCGGCGCTGGGGGACGAGTTGTTTTATAGGGTCTTGCGTTGGCAAGTCGAGTAGGATGCATGCTTCCTTGAAGTCGTTTTTCAGCAATGCTTTCCCGATGAGATGGTTGTTCTTTTGGATGCCAAAACGCTGGTCATCAAAATAGTTTGGGATATGCCTAGAAAGAGCTGGTTGTTGTGAAAGCTTCCTCATCGTAATTTCAAAGTGATTGCTCTTGAGATCGCCCAATGCTAATCGTTCTTCTGCTTTTCCCTTGAACGTGAGATGTATGCCGGGCAGTTCAAGGTCCTTTTCTGGGCCATCCTTAATAGAAAGCCATTGGGTGGTGATGCCTTGCTTATCCTTGTTGCCTGCGGTGTTGAACCATTTCTTGTTAAGGCCCCATTTCTGGGCAAGCTTATCAATGGCTCCATCTCCGGTAAGAATTCTCTTCTTGAGAATATAATAGGAATAATCTCCTCCAGCAAGGAGGTGGTCGGCGTTCTCATCCACGATAAAATCCTCTGGAATGGCTTTTATGACGTACATGCCCAGGGGGAACCTCAAAAGATTTAAAAACGTGAGGGTTCCCATCGTGATTATGGGCTTGTAGCGCAGTCTGGATAGCGCGATTGCCTCCTAACCAATTGGCGAAGAGAGCAATAGGTCGGGGGTTCGAATCATCGCGAAAATCCCCCCAGGCCCGTTTATTATGATTAATCAACTGATTATCGCAAGTGAAGGACTACGCCTTTTTCGGAGAAGGATTTGTCCATGATATCTCCCCGAATGCTCAACTTGCGGGGGACTCAAATACTTTCCCCCATTGGTGCGAACTCAGCACAAAAGCAAAAAAGAGCATTGATTGCATACGAAACCTCGGCCTAGACCAGCCCATGCCTTTACTTTATTACAACAGCCCGGTCAATGAAAATGCTTATAACCTCTTCGCCCAGGGATATGAGTCCAGCAAGAGCATATGGTTGCATCTTGGGCTTGCTTATCTGGATGTTGTGAAAAAACACCAACCTAAACTCATGCCGGCATAGTTAGTTCGTCTTGAAGAGTTTATCAAGGAACATCAGAACTTCATTGAGGTCGTTGATGTCTGGTTCAAGCCCTATCAGAGTTTCTTTTATACTGCGGATGATTCCATGCTTTGGGCGGCCAATTATCTCAAACTTCGAAAATGAAAACAGTTATAAACAGAAATCCAGATAAGGATGACTAATACAGAATGGTGTATTGGACAAAAAATCTATTCCTATGATCTCATGAATGACAACCTGATTTTTATTGGCGAAGGGCTCCGCATGCTCAAACGACGAATTAAGGTCGGACTTGGGGGTTACGAGAAATATCCTGGAGATGCTGACAAGATCTGCAAGCAGATTGTTGAGCGATGCTGGAACGGACAGTATTTTATGACCAGTGCTGGTCATTTTTGCGAGTTCTGGACAAGAGATTTTGGGATGTGTGTTGACTCTCTTCTTGCATTAGGTCATCGCGACAGAATCAGGAAGACGCTGCATTATGCCCTTGACCATTTCAAGAACGCTGGAAGAATTACCACGACCATAACACCAGGAGGGAAACCGTTTAATTTCCCCACCTATGCCCCTGACTCGGTTGCCTTTCTGCTCCACAGCATAAAGCAATGCAATGACCCATCACTTTTAGAAACATACAGACCGTTTCTCCAGCAGGAGATAGATCACTATGCTAAAACAGTTCTTGTCGAGGGAAAGCTGAGAAAAGACAAGACATTCTCGTCCATGATGGACCACAGCAAGAAAACGGCGTCGTGCTATGACTGGTGCGTGGTCGGCATGGTTGCTCAACGCTGTAAAGAATTGGGTTTTTCATTTCCCTCCCTTGCCATTAAAGAGGTTCTGCAAAAAGAGTATCAGACAGAAAAAGGATATATTGATGATCTTTCTCCTGGAGCGCCGATAACTGCAGACGCAAACATCTTCCCCTATTGGTGCGGCTTGGACAAGGATGGCAAGAAAGGCGTAGAAGCCATCAGAAAACTGGGCCTTGATAAGCCGTTGCCAGTGAGATATTCAAATGAACATACTCAAATGAATGTGTTTGATCTCTTTGCGCCGGGATATGAATCTCCTAAAGTGATATGGTTGCATCTCGGCATGGCTTATCTTCAGGTGGTTGCTAAAGCACGACCCTCACTTTTAAAGGATTATGTGACAAAAATCCGGCAGTTCATTCTTGAACATCATAATTTCCTTGAAGTGATGCGAAGCCAGGATAAACCGTTCGAGACGTTGTTTTACGCCGCGGATGAGTCGATGCTCTGGGCGGCGAATGCGCTTGCATTAGGAAAAGCTATTTAAGGAACGCGTACGAGAAAAGGAACATGGTGAAAATCTTATACGGCATTGGCGGGCAGGGCATGGGGCATGCGACCAGAAGCCTTGTGGTCATTGAAGAACTTCAAAAAAATAATGAAGTGAGCGTCATCACAGGAGATCGTCCTTACGCCTTTCTCCATGAACGATTTAAGAATGTCTCCCAGATAAAGATTCATAAGATCCATACGCTGCATCAAAAATACAAAGAAGACCAGACTTATCATCTAGGAACAGTTGCATCGAATATCAAATCATTTCCAAAATACACGACCTCATTCAGAAAGGTCCGGGCAGCGGTTAAGTCGTTCAAGCCTGATCTTATTATCACGGACTTTGAGCCATTCACAGCGATGATTGCCAACCAAAAGAGGATGCCCCTGCTGAGCATCGACAACCAACACATCATGGTCAAAACGTCTCTGCAGATGAGAAAATCCCCTAAGCAGGAAGCCCTTGCTACGAAGATGGTTGTGCGATCTTTTGTGCCTCGAGCCGATGAATTTATTATTACCACGTTCTTCTATCCGAAAAAAGTGTCAAAACATGCCCATCTCGTGCCACCCATTCTCAGGAAACAGATCCTCAATGCACGCCCAAAACAGGGAACGCATGTGCTCGTCTATCAAACCTCCCAAACAAATATGGATATCCTAAAGACACTCATGAAAACAGATCAAAAATACATCGTGTATGGGTATGGCGCAAAGGGTCTGCATAAGAACTTGATGTTCAAAGCATTTAATGAAAAGGGCTTTTTTTCTGATCTTTCCTCGGCAAAGGCAGTGATCACAAACGGAGGATTTAGCTTGATGTCTGAAGCCATCGCCCTCCACAAGCCTGTTCTTAGCCAGCCTCTGAAAAAGGATTTTGAACAATTCATCAACAGTTATTTCCTTCAGAAATGCAGATATGGGAAGATGAGTGAGACTGTCGACAAAAAGAGTTTGAACCGGTTTTTCGACATGATTCCAAAATACCAATCTGCACTTAAAGAGTATACGCAGGAGGGGAACAAGGAGCTTTTTAAGAAACTCTATGCGTGGATAACCTTAAGAACATGAAGAAAAAACAGGCATGGATCATTTCCGTTGATATGGGATATGGCCATCAGCGGGCAGCTTACCCGTTAAAGGACATCGCCTTTGACCGAATCATCACTGCAAACAGCGACAAGATAGTCACTCCAAAAGAAGCAAAGACGTGGCGGCGCTTCAGGTCATCATATGAATTAGTGTCCCGCCTGCGCTCTGTTCCGTTCATTGGTAAATATCTTTGGAAGAGCTATGATAAGCTTCAGTCAATTGCATCTTATTATCCATTGAGAGATCTTTCGAAACCGAACTGGGGGACAATATACCTCCATAATCTTCTCAAAAAGGGATTTCTCTCGAGTGTTGTCGAGTACACCAAGAAAGAAGAAATCCCCTTTGTTAGCACCTTTTTTGCGCCAGCGCTTGCTGCTGCCCACGCAAAACGAAAAGAGGTATACTGCGTGGTGACCGACACTGACATAAATAGAATATGGGCGCCTAGTAATCCAAAAGAGGTTGATATTAATTATTTCACACCCACAGAGCACAGCACAAAGCGGCTCCAAGCGTATGGCATCGAGGAGAATCGCATCTTCTTCACTGGATTCCCCCTTCCCAAGGAGAACACAGGACCTGATATGTCCATTCTTAAGCGAGACCTGGGATACAGGCTTCCGAATCTTGATCCAAAAAAGATCTACCTGTCCCGATATCGTGACCTGATCAGAAAAGAACTCGGGGGGTTCTATAAGACAAAGAGCAACCATCCATTGACACTCACTTATACTGTAGGGGGTGCGGGTGCACAGATGGCAATTGGCGACGCCCTCCTGTATAGCCTTCAGCATCGTATCAGAAAGCATCAGATAAGAGTAAACCTCGTTGCGGGGACAAGACCGGATGTGTCACATCATTTCACCACTGTCGTCGAGCATTTAAAGCTCGGCCATGAGCTGGATCATTATATCAACATCATGTATGCACCGAAAAAGAAAGATCATTTCGCCAGATTCAACGCGCTGCTCCATGAAACAGACATTCTCTGGACCAAGCCGAGTGAACTCGTCTTCTATGTGGCATTAGGCATTCCCCTCATCATTGCGCCTCCTCTCGGAGCCCATGAGATCACGAATGCCCAATGGCTTATCCGCATGGGCTCTGGCATCCAACAAGAAGATCCGCATTATGTGAATGAATGGCTTTTTGAATGGCTGGATCGCGGACTTTTTGCTGAAGCAGCATTTGAGGGTTTCATCGAAGCTCCAAAATATGGCACCTACAACATTGAAAAAGTCCTGTTCAGCAAGAACAAGAAGAACTTACGTTTCAAAGCTTAGGACCTGCAGAACTCATTGACTGCGGCGACGATGTCTTTCCCTTCTGCCCGGCCCCTTAATTTTGCCATGACCTTTCCGATCGCCGCTTTCGCATGGAGGCTCTCACCTTTCAAAATCGCATTCACTTCTTTATTCAGTTCATGAGGAGCAAGTTTGAGATAGGATTCGATAGACGGATCATTGCCTTTTGCCTGCTCAGCCAGCCATTCAAATGCGCCCTCCCGGGTGAGCCTCCCTGTGTCAAGCAGGGGAAAGAGGAGGCCGATATGGGGAGAAGCGTTGATGTCAGCATGAAACCTTTTGCTTATTTCTTTAGGGACCACAACAAGAAGATCGACGATGACGTTGGGCATGATGTGAGGATACTGTTTGACCAAGGCCGCCAGAGGAATGCCTGCAATGACCGCTCCCCGAGAGAGCTCTGGGGGGAGAGAGAATTGTTTCTCATAACGTGCAATGCGCTCATCGATGGTCTCCGGGGCGGTCACTGAACGCAGATCGGGAACAATGGGAAGGACATCTGTCTCAGGATACATCCTCGCTGCGCCAGGCAGTGGTCTGAGATAGGCTGTGGTCCCGCCAGGATTCGGCAGCCTTACCTCTTCAGGGGGACCCAGTTTGAGCTTCGTGTGGCGCTCTCGAACAACAGCAATGGCCTTGAGGACAACGTCTTTTTGACCAACAAAGATAAGATATCCATCGTTCTTCTTGACGCCGAGCTGCTTCTTCACCCCATCGACCTCTTCTTGGGTCATTCCATACGCTGGAAGCTCATCTCCATGGAGAATGCCGCCGATCCCGGAATGATTCTTTGCATACTGCGCCCAATCAGTCCCTAATCTGACCCCTTCAATGAGCGACGTACCCATCAAACCAGCACCCTCTTTCAGAAGAAGCCCGAAGACGCCCTCCCCGTTTCTTATGGCGCCATTCAAGAGATGGGATTGCGTGTTCTTGAAGAGAGAAGTGATTTCCGTTTCCTTTGATAGTGATGCCTTTCTCAAGCGAGGCATCAATCTCACGAGGGATTCCTGTCGTGCAACCTCCTGTTTCACATATTCTGGTATCAGACGCAGTTCTTGCGCTCCCTTGATCTCAACCCTGTTCCCCTTGGGGATGGAGATGTTGATGTCTTGACGGATGGTCCCGATGCCCCTCTTCAACGAGTGGATGCTCCGAAGGACCATCCCGAGTTTTTGAGCAACCTCCTTGGTCTGCTCAGGGGAGGATATGTCAGGTGCAGTCGCAATCTCTATGAGGGGGATGCCCTGCCTATCCAAACGGAAAAAAACATCTTGCCTGTCCTTGCCTATTATTCTTGCTGCTTCTTCCTCGAGGCAGAGGGTTTCAATTCTTATAATGCCCGCGGAAGTCTTGAGTGTTCCATCTTGCGCAATGAGCGCGGTCCGTTGGAATCCTGACGGGTTTGACCCGTCAATGACGAGCTTGCGCATGACCTGGATCCGAGGAACAGGGGTCATATCGAGGAGTTTTGCTATCTGCAATGCGGCGTCGAGCGCTTTCGCATTCATTCCTTGAGGAGGCTCCTCATCGAGCTCGACAAGACAGGTCGTATCATCATAAAACTCATAGACAAAGCACTTGTCTTTTTGCATCTCCATCAATGCTGCCGGATCCATTTCCCCGGTCTCCCCTATGACCGCACGCAGCCTACGTCTAACCGTGCCGCTTGGAGGATCATCTCGAAGGGTGCAAGGACAGGAACAGAACAACTTTCCCGTGTCTAGTTGTTGATGAATCTCAAGGCCGATCTTCATGGGTAATAGTCTACCTGCGTCCGTTCATTGATTTCTCCACGAAGGTTCTTGGTGAGAAGAGAGGAGGTCTTCTTAGGTTGGTTTCCGAGAAGCCATGCGAGCTTGATGTATGCTGTTTCGGTGATCATGTCTTCTGCAAAGATGACGCCGATCCTGGCCAGCCGCCTGCAGTTCGTGTATACATGTGGGTGTACCCTTCCGTGGATGCACTGCGAGGTGAGAAGCACGATGCCTCCAGTTTGTATGAATCTCTTCAGCGCCTCATAATTAAGAAGGTTGTCCTTGATGTTTGTCGGCGCCTGGCCGAGGCCTGTCACTTCAAAGACACATCCCTTGTATCCCTTCTCGCTTAAGAGATTGATGAGGTCCGGGCAGAAATTAGGGTATGTGCGGATGATGGCAACTTTTTCTTCCATCTTGATCGCAGGATTGAGCTTTGCCCCTTTTGGTGGTTGATACGCCTGCTTGTCGAGGAAGTGAATCTTACCATCCACGCTCACCCGCGCAATGGGAAGAGCGTTGATGGCCTTGAAAGCGTCCCTTCGGGTGGTATG
>JBDRLS010000017.1:0-16407 GCA_043812875.1 Nanobdellota archaeon | reverse complement strand
GAACGCATCAAGTATGAAAGGTATGATTAAGCAATATCAGTGATGACATATCCTTGTTCTATCTGAGTTATGATCTTGGAAGGGCACTCCATGACAGTAAGACCAGGATTCCGAAAATCATGAAGGGCTTCTCTTTTCGATTCGCCAAAAAAAAGAAGAAATCCCACTTTCGCCTTCTCAAGCAGGGTCTTGCTGCTTGACATCCTTCCCTTCGGCGGTTTTGGGGAGTCATCCATGATGATAAAAAAAGGCGCATCATCCTTAATGGAATGATGATTTGGATGCAAGGCGCCGACGTGACCATTCTCGCCAGCGCTGAGAATGATGATGTCAAAACGGCTTCCATGACTCTTGAGGAGTTCCCCGTATTCACTGACTCCTTTATCATCTTTCGCGTCATCCATGATGAATGGATGGATATTCTTTTGAGGGATCTTTCCGCAAGGCCTGATGAACTGTTCT
Organism: Nanobdellota archaeon; assembly: GCA_043812875.1. Lineage (GTDB taxonomy): Archaea > Nanobdellota > Nanobdellia > Woesearchaeales > JAHIVG01 > JBDRLS01. The sequence goes on along the minus strand of JBDRLS010000017.1, from coordinate 15,945 downwards.
TCGACAAGCCTGTAATTGCTTTCAGGATCATCAGGGGGAACAAGGCGTTCATCGATCATGAACAGATGGACCTTTTCCCAAGGAAGGTCTTCTTTCGCCAGAAGCTCAAAGATTCCAGAGACGCTTCTTCCTCCAGGCACGGCGAAAATGACCATGTCTTGGAGCTCAGCGAGGCTGCGGATGTGGTCAGCGATCAATGATGCTGCAGTTTGCTCGAGGCGTTCTCTGTCTGTATCGATATGGGTCTTCATTTCTTCATTATCTCATGCCCGCCGAACTCAGTGCGGATGGCCGCAAGGAGCCTCATGGCAGTGCTGTTCTTATCCCTTGAGGCGAAGCGCGCATGCGTGGCATAGGTGTTGACGACAAAAGGAACACCTTGGTCTAAGGCTTCCTTGGCCGACCAACGTCCTTCGCCGCTGTCATCGACAAAAGGCTTGAGATAGTTCAGCTTCCTGTCCTTTGCCAGCGCCTGCTCTGCCATGTCGAGGATGAATGACTGCACGATCGAGCCATGGCCCCATACACTTGCTACCTTCTGCAGATTGAGATCCTTGAACCTGCCATTGCCGAGGAGATCAAAGCCCTCAGCCATTGCCTGCATCATGCCGTATTCGATGGCGTTGTGTACCATCTTGACATAATGTCCAGAGCCGGAAGGGCCCATATGGCCGAATCCGTCTTTGACGCACATGCTCTTGATCATGGGCAGGATGTGCTGCCATGCCTTGGTCTCTCCACCGGCCATCATACAATAGCCTTTCTTTGCTCCGACAAGACCGCCGGAGACTCCGATGTCGAGGAATCGGATGCCTTTCTTTGCGAAAAGGTCATGCAGCCGCATGGAATCATGGAAATTTGAGTTGCCGCCGTCGATGAGAATGTCTCCTTTCTTGAGGCGGCGGGCCACTTTCTTGAGCATCTTTTCAGAGACCTCTCCAGAGGGAAGCATGGACCAGACCACTCTGGGTCTCGCTTTCAACTGCTTGAACAGATCAGGGATGTTCTTCGCCGGCATTGCCCCTTTTTCTGCAACTTCAAGAACAGGATCCTTATGCCTGTTCCAAGCGACAACTTTATGCCCGCCGTCGAGAAGACGACAGACCATGTTCTTGCCCATTCTCCCCAGTCCTAGAAAACCGATTTCCATCTTTTTCATGCTATCACCCCTATGCGGGTTTGATTTCAAGTGATTTGATATAATTGAATGCAGAGTATGCTGCCGTAACCCCTTCAGCGACGCCGGTGATCGCCTGCTTGAAGGTCGTATCGACGACATCGCCCGCAGCATAAAAGCCCTCGATGTTCGTCTTAGCCTCACGGTCGATCATGACCTCCCCTTTTTTGTTAAGCTTTGCGCCGACTTGTCTTGCGAGATCTGAGAGCGCGATATGGCCGACGTCGATGAACACGCCGTCCAATGGAAATTCAGTTGAGCCATGATGCATTCGATCAAGAAGGACTTTATTGACGAACTGCGTTCCCTTGATCTCCTTGACATTGACATGATTGATGATCTCGATCTTGCTGTTCTGTTCAATGCGCGCCATGGTTACCGGTTCGGGACGGATCTTTTCGCCGCGGTAAAGGATGTACACTTTCTTCGCCCATTGCGTGAGGACAAGCGCTTCCTTTCCTGCGGAATCTGAGCCTCCGACAATGGCAACGACCTTGTCCTTGTAAAAGGCGCCGTCGCATAATGCGCAGTAATGTACGCCCTTGCTCGCATACTCTTCCTCTCCCGGCACGTCCAGTTTGCGCCAGATCGTTCCTGTTGCCAGAATCACGGCCTTTGCTTGAATACGTTCCTCATCGATGAACATATTGAAAGAACCGTCATCTGCCTTTTCCAGTTTCGTGACCTTCTGGTCTTTGAGCGTGATGCCATATTCCTCGGCGTGCTCTTGGATCTTCTGCGCAAGCTCCATGCCGGTAAGCCTCTTGAAGCCAGGATAATTAGCTACGTCGTCGGTAAGAATGATTGTCCCCCCTACTTTTTCACCGATGACTATTGTCTTCAGATGGAATCTTCCTGAGTACATCGCCGCTCCAAAACCAGTCACCCCGGCGCCGATGATCGCGACATCATACATTTCTGCCATACCCTTCACCCTCATGCAATTTGAAATCTTTCTTGAACACTATGAGCTTGAACTTCTGCTTGCTCTTCCTTACCTCGACTGCATCTCCTTTGCTTATTGAAATGATATGAGGATCATTGTCAGTGCATACTACTGCTGGACTTCTTTCCACCCTCAATTTGATGATTGGATTATCGCGTTGAATAGGCTTATAAATTCTGGTGGTGTTATTGAATGCGACACCAATGCCTTTCTTGAATGTATTCCTCGTGATGGAATAATAATATCCTGTCGAGCCGAACGGAGTGGAGACGACTATGCCATCGCCGATGATCTCCGGCCGGAGCTTCTGGCCATCCATCCAAAGGCGAAATCTGAGTGCTGCGTGCGGATCCCGATTGCGAATGACAACGTCGTTTGCAGCAAACTTCTTGATGATCTGCTTTCCTTTCCTGATCCTGACCTCGAGCTTGGGATACACATGAAGATAATGCTCTTTTTTATTCAACAAGTGAAGCATATCAGCCAAGGTGTCCTCATTGCATTTGAAGCATATGCTCTTGTTGCGGACGAGGAGCTTAGGGACGCCGGGGTATCTCCTTTCTGCCCAGAGGAATGAGCCGTCGCCGCCGAACGTGATGACCATATCCGGCTTCTTGGTCACGACATCAGTGCCGAGCCTTTTCAGTTGGCGAGCGAGTTTTTGGACATCACTGCGGATCTTGCCGCTGAGAGCGATCTTCATATGGACCTCCCGGGATTGCTGCTTTTTAAACATTACCCTTGGCGGTGAAGATAGGGTGCTAAGTTATCAAGATGAGCTACGCCTTACGCTTCATGACCTCTTTGGCAGCAGAGACGATGTCATCACGGCAGAAGCCGAACTCCTTGAGGAGCTCTTCCGGGTCGCCGCTTTCGCCGAAGCGGTCATCAACGCCGACAAAATGCATCGGTACAGGATGATGCTGGCAGAGCACCTCTGAAATGGCGGATCCCATGCCGCCATGGACTTGATGCTCCTCAACGGAAACAATGGCCTTGACTTTCTTTGCGATGCCAACGATTCCCTGGATATCCATGGGTTTTACGGTGTGGCAATTCACGACCATGGCATTGATGCCCTCATCTTGAAGCTTGTAAGCAGCGACGAGGCATTCGTAGACCACCGGCCCAGAACCTATCAAGGCGACATCAGTGCCTTCCTTAAAGACCTGGACCTTCCCGAGCTCGAATGGGGTGTCTTCAGTGGTGAACTGAGGTGTCGGAGCACGGGCGAAACGCATATAGCAGGGGCCCTTATGCTCGGTGATCGCTGTCGTTGCCTTTGCAGTTTGATGATAATCACAGGGCACGACGACCGTCATGTTAGGCAAGGTCCTCATGATGCCAATGTCTTCCAGAGCTTGGTGTGTTGCTCCATCAGGTCCTACAGAGATGCCGGAATGGGCACCGATGACCTTGACGTTCTCGTCGTTATAGCAGACCGTGGTCCTGATCTGCTCCCAGCATCTGCCGGGGCAGAACATGGCATAGCTCGAGATGAAGGGCATCTTCCCCAGGTGAGCAAGGCCTGCAGCGACGGTAACAAGGTTCTGTTCTGCGACCCCGATCTGGACAAAGCGCTTGGGGAATGCGTCCCGGAACCTGTTGACAGTCGTGGAATCAGTGAGGTCTGCGCATAACACCATGATCTCCTCATGTTTCTTGCCAAGTGACACGAGCTGGTCACCATAGCCTTTCCGCGTCGGTTTCGGCTCTTGTGTAAAATCAAAATGAAGCGATGCTGCTATGCCGTTTAGAGTGGAGAGATTCATTTTCCTGCCTCCAAGGTTATTCGCTCATCGGCGAGTTCTTTCAATGCCAATTCTTTTTCCTCTGTATTTGGCGGCCTGCCATGCCAGTTGTGGTCTCCCTCCATGAAGGACACGCCTTTGCCAGGGATGTTCTTCGCCAGGATCATGGTGGGCGATCCCTTGTGGGCCCTTCCTTTCTCCAAGGCAGCGACGATCTGAGCCATGTCGTTCCCATCGATATCGATGACATTCCAATTGAAGGCCCGGTATTTATCGCCCAAGGGTTCGAGTGGCATCACATCTTCGGTGTTGCCATCAATCTGTATGAAATTGCGGTCCATGATGCATACGAGATTATCCAGCTTGTTCTTTGCGGCGAACATGATCCCTTCCCAAACATTGCCTTCTTGCTGTTCTCCATCGCTGGTCAGGCAGAAGACCGTGTTCGGTTTATTATCCATCTTCAAGGCGTATGCCATGCCTGCTGCCTGGGAAATGCCTTCTCCTAATGGCCCGGATGTCGATTCAAGGCCAGGAAGATCTGTCCTGTGTGGATGCCCTTGGAGTCTCGTCCCAAGCTTGCGGAGTGTCATGAGCTCTTCCTTGGGGAAGTAGCCAGCGTTTGCCATGGCGGCATAAAGGCCCGGGCAGATGTGGCCGGCGGAGAGAAGGAAATAATCCCTGCCTTCCCACTTCGGATTCTTAGGGTCATGATTCAGGACGGCAAAATAGAAAGCGGTAAAGACATCGGCCATGCCCATGGAACCTGCTGAATGCCCTGATTTTGCCTCATGCAAGCTCCTGATGATGTCTTGGCGGACGGTGTTCGCCATAAGCTTCAACGTCTTCATATCTGTGATTTTTTCTTTCATGGGATCACCTATTTGTTAAGTTCTCTTATGATTTCTTCAACATCCATCTTCTCGCCAGGGTCTCCCATGACCTTCTTGAATGTGATCATCCCTGTCTCGTCGACGATGAAATAAGCCCTGTTAGAGATGCCTTTATCCTTGAAGATGCCGGCGTACATCTCAATGGCATGATGTACCGGGTCAGAGAGAAGCGTTATGCTCGTGTTGAGTTTATCCCTGAACGCAGCGACGGCATACCTGAGATCCGCGCTGATCGCGATGATCTTGGCAGGGATCTCGTCCTTTCTCTTCGTGAACTCAGCGAGCTGGTCTTTGCAGGTGGGAGAAAACGCCATGGGATAGAAATACAAGAAGATTTTCCCTTCGCCAAGCTGCTGGCCTAAGGAAATGAGGTTGCCATCTGCATCCTCTGAACTGAAGTCAGGCGCCTGATCGCCTACGTCAACCATGAACATCACCCCCTATTTTTTCGATATGGCAGGACAATGAGCGGTAATTTATAAAGATTTCCCAATCTTATTTCTGTTCTCCGGTCTTGATACAACCTTTGAGGAGAAGATTGCCCATATTGGAAAGGCTGATGAAGACGTTCTTGCCTTCATCCCTGACGCTGATGAGCCGGTATTCCTTGAGGCCCTTGTATTTGATGTTGCCGTTGATGTGGTAGGAAAGCAGGGAGACAGACAAGCCCATTGCCCTGCTCAGTTCACGAAGGGATATCTCTTTCTTTTCATGCAAGGCCTTCAAGACGCGAAGCTTATTCTCAGAAAGTTCGTGATAATAAGACAGTTTCATGATCGGCAGGAGCACGGGCTCATTGTCCATGATGTCAAAGGCCTTGAGACCATTGGCATATGCGGCGCTGAGTGCCGCGCATGTTGATGTCCGGTCCCCTGTCGCGATATTGACGATGATATTGTCATTGCCATAGATGGAACAGATGTTTCCGAACTCTTTAAACATCTCTTCCAGGGTATTATTGCCGAGGGTCTTGATCTCTGATTTTATCGTGAACTCATCCAGCTTTTTAACCAATGCCTGTGCGTCCTTGAGGTTCTTATCTGAAGCCAAGAGGATCACTCTTTCGGTCGGGAACTGTTTCATGCCGACAAACAAAGCTTTTGGATCATCCCCGACTGGAGCGATTACAGTATATCCCATGATCATCACCTTTACTTAACAATTGTTTAGCCATATAAAAAGGTTTTCTTTTTCATCAACAGCGAGGGAGGATGGTGGATCAGACCCTGATCGATCGCCTGAGGCCTTCATCAAGGTCGAGGAGCGTTCTCGGGAAATGCGGGCGAAAATCATGCTTATCTATCCTGATGCCCTCCACTGCCCGTTGGATCCGTTCCCTGCCGAAGGGGATGATGCGGAACGCGTGGAATAAGGAGTGTAAAGCGAAGACTAGAGAGATAGGGATGGGAAGAAGAATGCCGTGCTTCCTTTTCATTGATCGGATCTTCACGACCAATTCCTTATAGGGGATCAAGTCTCCGACGATTGTATAAAGGTGCCCATCATGCTTCTTTGCGAGGGAATCGATCGCGAGAGATGCGACATCCGAGACATGAACAGGGCCGGTGAGATAATTCCCCCCTCCCAGAAGAGGGATGATAGGCCAGGAAGCCATGCGCTGGATGCTTTCAAAAAGCCTTCCCCCCTCGCCATAGATCAATGTCGGACGAAGAATGGTGTACCTCATTCCTGATGAGCTGACCATTTTTTCAGCGAGGAGTTTGGCTTTTGCAGTGGTGTCCTTTGCCTTCTTTGAGGCAGCGTAGGAACTCATGAAGACAATCTTCTTGACACCAGCCTTCTTTGCTGAGGCGAGGACATTTTTTGTTCCTTCGACGATGACGCGGTGTTTCATCTTGGGATCCGAGTCAGAGGATGCGGCGAGATGGATGACGGCTTCAATACCTTCCATCGCCTTTTCGAGCGCATCCCCTGAAAGAATATCTCCGATACATGATCGGCCAAAAGGGGTTTTCCTCCTGGAGAAGGCGATCACCCTGTGCCCATGCACGAGCTGTTTCGCCACCTCCCTTCCAAGAAAGCCAGATGCTCCGGTGATGAGAAGGTCCATATCACCAGTAAGAACATTGCTTGTTTTAAATATTACGATATGGGGGCCGCGTAGAAAACCGATAAGGTGAAATTCTTTTTGATCCGTTTAAGCGGCAGATGACAAGGTGAGTGATCAGAAAAGCACACCGCCAGGATCAAAAAGAACCAGGTTTTCTACGCGGCCGATATGGGCTATCGGCGGTGCTTGCTATATGTGAAAAACAACTCAAGAAGAAAAAGGAGGGCGATGGATGGGGCAAGCAAGATTGACCTGAGGCCTGAAAAATATAAGAGAATCAGGAAAAAAGAGATGAGATATATTATCTTTGCAATCGTATTCGTCGGAGGATTCTTCAGCGAGGCATATCTGATGATGCGCGAGAGGATGATGAGGGCAAGCGCGAGGGCGCTGATGATATCCTGGATGAGAAAAAAAGCAAATGAGACAAGGAGGAAGAGGAGGTCAGCGAGCCGATCAAGGTTCGCTCCCAGTGCAGTCACTTGATGGAGCCTCCTCGCAAGAGCCCCTTCAAAGTCAAAGATGATGAAAAGAACACTTCCAAAAACTAAGAATGCCTTGTTGTCTTTAAAAAATGGCAAAGACAACACGAAAAAAATCCTGATGAGAGTGATGATGTTCGGGATCGTCATGATCCGCCCATCATCATTCTTTATTGCCGGTCTCAGTTCCATGGTCATCACCCGGTCAAAAGGCCCTTATGCTTGAGGTAGAACCTTGAAAGGGACCATATCGCCAGGAGCATGCCAAGGCACGCGATGACCACTCCGAAGAGTTGAAAAGATGGATCATTGTTCACGAAAGCAGCAGTGCCGATCATCCAGAGCATGGAGATCATGAATAAAACGCCCTTGATCTTGCTGAACCTATCAGCTGAGATGACGACCTTTTTTGAAGCGGCGATCGACCTGAAGGTGTCCATCATATATTCCCTGGTGAGCATGAGCAAGCCGAGATAAAAGAAGACAGGATGGAGCTTATGGCCAACGATCAAGAAGGTTCCGATAATGACAATCTTATCAACCATGATGTCATAATAGATGCCCTGGGTCGTTACGTCATTCAGCTTCCTTGCGAGGACACCATCGATTGAGTCAAGGACGACCGCGATGAACAATACAATAAAACCAAAGGTCCATTGTTCTTTCATCAACAAGACAAAACTGATCAATGCCACTCCCAGGCGAAAGAAGGTGAGCGCAGTCGCGATGGTCATGGTATACAGAAGGATGCCTACATATAAAAATATTTCCTACAATATCCCTTCATTGAGGAATGATGTCCAGGATTTCTCGCCAAGGGCAACGAGCGCTTCGTTGTAGGTCAGGACGGTTTTTCCGTATCTTTTGATATCATCAATGGCGATCCTTGGGCAGGCGAGCTCTATGAAACAGTTTATTCCGCTGAAATTTGTTAGTTTATCTGGTGAGAACTCGTCCATAGTGATGAGGACGGCTTCCTTGTTGTTTTTCTTGCACAGTGTCATGATCCGGTTAGGTGTGCCAAATGATTGGCCTTGCTTCGTGCCGATGATGATGCCGACTGTTTTCGCATGCTTTAGTCTGTCGATGGCCACTGCACGCTGTTTAATGATGAGGTCCCTTTCTGCTGAGAGATAGGTGATGTGTTGGTTGTAGACATCAATGAGAAAGACAGGCTTGGCAACGGCGATCGCCGCGCCGATGCCATGGAAGCGGTTGCCAATAACGACGAACGCATCAACTTCGTTCTGTATGGCTTTGAGTCCAGCATATTCACAGCCTACGACGTGGCCTTCGTATGCTGCATGGCCCTTTTTCTTGCTTTGCATTATTGTGAAGCCATTGTATTGATATGCTTTGATGATATCAGGGATGAGGTGACGGTGCTGGACTGCAAAGCTTAAGCCGAGGGTCTTATGAGATCGTAATGATGCGCAGGATTTCTTCACAAGGGGGAGAAGAGGAGTGTTGTCTTTTACTTCAACATAGATGATCGGAAAACCGGCCTTCATGAACGGGGCGTGGCCGAAATGGACAATGAGGTCTGCACCTAGCTGCTTCGCTTCGATGGTTGCGGGCGCGCAGGCGCCCCAGCATGTGTCGCCGGAGAAGATTGCCTGGATGCTGAGGTTGTGGAAGAAGCTTCCTAGTTCTGGTGCATTGCCCTTCATGCCCTCCGGTAATTGGACCAACACCTTCTTCGGCTTCTTTTTCATGAGCTCTTCCTTGAGCTCATCAAGTCCATAATCGAATCGCATCCCCGGAAAAGGTTTGTTAGAGTTTAAGAGGTTTGCGATTCATACAACGAATCACCACTAAACATGTATGATGTCGTCCGCTTTTTATGGAACATTAGAGGCTTGGTCTTCCCTCCTCACAAGGCTTATAAAGCACAGAATGTTCTATCCCCTCATGAAGCCCCAGATCATCGAGAAGCTTGGCATCATGCTGTTGAATCACGGCTTTGTGGTCAAGCAGCTCACGCAGACGTGTTTTGACCTCATTGCGCGGAAGGAGAGATCGATCTTCCTCCTGAAGGTGTTGGAGGATGCGAATGCGCTCTCCGAGGTAGACGCAGTGGAGATGATGCGCGTCGCCAGCTACTTTGGCGGCTCACCGCTGATCATTGCTGAGAAAGCGTCTGATCCCCTCGAAGAAAATGTGGTGTATACACGGTATGGCATCTTCACATTATCCCCATCGACCTTTTCTGCTTCACTCGATGCGAAGATGCCATTCATCAAAAGGAGCCATGCTGGACTGACGGCCCACATCAAAGGCGAGGTCCTGAGAGAGGTAAGAGAACAGCATACACTTTCCCTCCAGGCCGTCTCTCGGCGCATCGGCGTCTCGAGGAGGATGATCCTCAAATATGAAGAAGACGGTGTGGAGATGACACTCTCTAAGGCGCTGAAGATGTATGATCTCTTCGGTCATGAAGTGTTCGACAAGATAGATGTCTTCCATCATAAAGTGCCGGTCCCGGATGCCCATGCGAGCCCGGTTGCGAGCAAGTATGTGGAGCTAGGCTTTGAGGCGACAGAGGCTAAAAGGGCTCCGTTCAATGTGATCGCGAAGCAGGGCAAGGAACTCATATTGACAGGGGTGGGAGACAAGCCGAACAAACATCTACAATCGCTCTCCCAGCTCATAAACGCGGACAATCTGGTCATCTTCAAGAAAGACAAGCCCAAGGGCATCCCCGCAATGACAAAACGCGACTTCCTTGAAGTTGAGCGGGCAGGGGAGCTCGTCAAGTTCCTGCATGACGAAAAATATTTATAAGCTGTCCATCCAGGAAGGCCATGCCTGATTTTGAGCTTACGATTACAAAGAAAGTGTTCTTCATCGTCCTAGGACTGTTGATCATTGTGACGGTCATCCTCATCATCATGCCCAGCTCCTGTGAGCAGAAAGGGGGAACATGCAGGTCCTCTTGCAGCGGCCTTGAGGATCCGTTCTATGCCAGCTGCAGCCTGGAGTCGTTCAACAAGGTCTGCTGCCATCCCAAGGGAGATTGCACTGATGATTGCTTCACTCCAGAAGCAAAGATCTGTGAAGGTGCAGGGTACATGAGCTGTGGAGATTTCGATGATGATCCCTGCCTAGAATGGAGTCTGCCATTGCCCTGTGATTTCGGGCAAGGCTGCAGTGAGGGTCGATGCGTCCAGTCAAATAGAGAAGACCCCTGCCAGTATACAGAAAATTGCACTCAAGGATTAGAATGCAAGCCATCGGGTAGGTATGGAGACAAGGAGAGATATTGCTGTTATCCCTTTGAATGTGCTTCTGTCTTGGATCCGCAGGGGAGATGTGTTCTTGAGGGCATGGATATTCTTGAGGAAGGCGAGGAAGTCATCTGCCAGGAAGGGCTGTGGGTGAGTCCTGGATAGGATTGGAGTTCCTCCAGAGATAGCAAAGAGTAGGGATATAAGTTCTATTGTTCTCCTTCTAAAAAACGAACTTCCAATCACAACGCTTTTATAGAGTGTTCATTCTTGCTAGGCCATGTTTGATTTCGCATCTTTGCATCCTGTAGTCCAAGCTTTGCTTGGCGGCATGCTCGGCTGGTTTGTCACTGCACTCGGCGCGAGCATTGTGTTCTTCACGAAATCATTCAACAAGAAGCTCTTTGATTTAATGCTTGGCTTCGCGGCAGGGGTGATGATCGCTGCGAGCTTCTGGTCATTGCTTGCTCCGGCCATTGAGATGGCTGCAGAATCAGGGATTCCAAGATGGATCCCTCCTGCTGTCGGCTTTCTGCTCGGCGCAATCGCACTCAGGCTCATCGATAAGGTGCTGCCGCATCTCCATTACGGCTTCAAGAATCCAGAGGGCATCAAGACACCGTGGCATAAAAGTGTGTTGATGATCCTCGCCATCACCATGCACAACATCCCTGAGGGGCTTGCCGTCGGTGTCGCCTTCGGCGCTGTTGCCGCTGGAGTGCCTGCTGCGACACTCGCAGGAGCCATCGCCTTGACTATAGGCATTGCCATCCAGAACTTCCCAGAGGGGATCGCGGTAGCCATGCCAACGAGAAGGGCCGGCAAGAGTAGAAGGGTGAGCTTCTTCTATGGACAGATATCAGGTATTGTCGAACCGATCTCAGCGGTCGTCGGTGCTGGACTCGTATTGATCTTTCGGCCTATCCTTCCCTATGCACTTGCTTTTGCCGCAGGTGCAATGATTTTCGTTGTGGTGGAGCAGGCCATCCCTGAATCCCAGAGCGGAGGAAACACGGATCTGGCGACAATGGGAGCCATTTTAGGATTTGTCCTTATGATGGTCCTGGATGTCGCATTAGGATAAAATACGCTTCTGCAACCATAACCTTTAAAAACCCCGTCTTAATCCCGAGAATGAATGGCAACACGAAGTACAAAACAGCGGAAGAAAATCTGGGTAAGGATTGTAGCCCCCTCTATCCTCAACGAGACCCTCATCGGGGAATCAAATGTTTACGAAGTCGATTCTGTCGTCGGGAAGCATGTGAAGGTCAATCTCATGTCCCTCTCCGGCGACCCGAAGCACCAAAATATCAATCTTTCTTTCCTCGTCGATAGGATCAGCGGCGATCTCGGCAAGACAACCCCACTAGAATATCTGATCGTGCCTTCAACGATCAAGAGGATGGTAAGAAGGAAACGAGACAGGATGGATCTTTCATTTCTCATAAAAACTAAGGATGGCTGTGTTGTCCGCATCAAGCCGTTGGTATTGACACGAAATAATGCCAAGGGTTCTGTGCTGACTACAATGAGAGGCATGATCCGAGACTATTATGAGAGGGAAGCAGTCAAATTCACCTTTGAACAGCTCTTTGGCGCAGTCGTGTTCCGCAAGATCCAGATGGGGCTTAAAGACATCCTCAAGAAAATCTATCCGATCAACATCTCTGAAGTGAGGCAGCTCACCTTGGTCTCTGGGAAGCCTGAACTGAGCGCAATGAAGACAGCGCCGAAGGACGCTCCAAAAAAGGAAGTGAGGCCCGCAGCGAAAAAGGAAGCTCCTAAAGCAGAGGCTAAGAAAGAAGAACCCGAGGACGAGAAGCCAGCGGAGAAGAAAAAGGAAGCGCCTAAAGAAGAGAAAGCTGGAGTCAAGAAAGAAAATCCTGAGGAAGAGAAGCCGAAGAAGAAAGCCAAGAAGAAAGCTGTAAAAGTCGAAGAAAAGAAAGAATCTGAAGAAAAGGTATAAATACCTGCTTGTTCTCCCCACTGCCATGCCTTTTAGAGATGATTGCCTGGACATCGGTGAAGCCGTCATCTTAAATTATGATTATGCTGAATCTCTTCAGCAGGGGATGAAGGTCTCTGTCAGACCTGCATTTCCGCTGAGTAAGGCCGAGGATGGTATAGCAAGAACTACTCTCAAGGACCTTGAAGTGGAGAGACAAGCTCTTCCCTTTGAACCGGGTGAAGAGTTGACCATTGATACAGTTGTCCAATCCGGTTCCGGTAACAATACTCGGCCCGCTAGGTTAAAGATCAAAGGATACGAAGGCGAGTATCCTGTCTTCTACTTCCAAGTGTCGCGGGAAGTGTATGATACCATGATGAAAAAACGATCCAGTGCAGAAACGCAGTAGGACAGGAAAGGTTTAAAAACAGCATCTGAATTCTGAACTGCTAAAAGCCCCGTGGTGTAGCGGTCAATCATCTAGCCCTCTGGATACGAAAGATCGTCGGCGAAAGGCTGGGACCCAGGTTCGAATCCTGGCGGGGCTAGATTTTCTCTGGGTGATAGAGATAGGACTCAATTCTTTACGCCTTTATAAAGAGAATTTTTATTTATAAATAGGTTTTATCTTCTCAGCCATAAGATGTGTAATAGATGCCTGCACTGATTAAGAGAACTGCCGAGCAGTTCCTGCACATAAAGTCAGAAGAGAAATCTATTGATGCGGAAATATGAACTCGCCGACTACCATCAATATCCCAAATAATCCAAAAAGGGCAGAAATGAATAAGACAAATGCCCTGTCTTTCTTGATGATTGATATAAATGATGTTGTTCCGAATATCACTAATAGCATGATAGACACAAAGCCGAAGGGGATAGGCGCCCTAATTTGAAAAGCCATGGCTATCCAGTAAGGCATATAGAGTAATGCGATGCCCGCCATTACCAACCAAAAAGAAATCTTCCCCAGTTTAGTTTCAGGCATCCATTTCATTAGTGATTCCACCTCACAGCGAGGAGGATTAACCCTAGGATAAATACTCCAAAACCCACGATACCGCCCATATCCCCGCTAATAAAAGGCAGATACCCGGTTATGATAATTATTACTGCTGCGATTATACATAGCCATACTCCGCTTCTTCTTGTTAACAATTCCGATGAATGTTTCATGGATTTTCCACATGCGATCACCATAACCATTCCAAGAACAAAAAACAATGCGCCAAGAATATCAATATCAATCTCCCACAAACTATAAGTTATGAAATTAAGCAGAAAAATCGCGATCCCTATGGCACTTGTCCATATACCTGTTTTTCTTGTAAGCAGTTCCATTAGTATATGTTATTTGTTGCTGATATTTATAAACATTAGTATTGTAGATTCAGATCAAGCCAAAAAGTAGAAATAATGACAAGGGTCATGGCCTACAACATCAGCCGCCTCATCAGAACAAGTGATGCTGATTTTCATCAGAATCACAAGGAATCCATATCAGCCATGAAAAGGGGAAAATATAAATATTAGGTTGAGGGACAAAGCGACTTAGAGCACAGCGGGGGTAATCCATGATGAAGAATGCAAATGAGCAAGGTCTTCCTGCCTCAAGCGGGTTGCTATGGGCTGTGCAAAAAAGGTGAAACAATGAAAGTCCTCCTCCTTTATCCTCCTGAACAGAGCTGGCCAGGGACCATGTTCAAGCCCAATGGAAGCTTGGCCCTCCCCATGATCGCGGGCGCCTTACGGCAAAACAACATAGAAGTCGCCATATTCGACTCATCTGTGGGAAATGAAAAAGACAACCTTCAAGACATCCTCACAAAACCGACAAAACTCGAGAGCGGACTCTTAAGAACAGGTGTCTCCCCTGAAAGGATCCTGGAAGAGGTCAAAGACTATGATATCATAGGGATCACTTCCATCTTTTCTCACCAAGAATCCATGGTCTTGTGGACCGTATCGCTGATAAAAAAGGAATATCCTGACAAGACCATCATTTGTGGAGGAGTCAACGCCAGAAATAGAGTGAAAAAATTCCTCGATGAGGGCGTCGACATCATTGTGACAGGAGAAGGAGAGAAACCCATTGTTAAGCTCGTGAAAAAGTTGGGAGAAGGAAAAGACGATTTTGAAACCATACCGGCTCTCGCATTCAAGAGAGGCGATGAGATCATCTACAGCAGAGGCATTCCGGAAGTGACAATGAACCTTGATGAACTGCCGTTCCCAGCATATGACCTGCTCCCCAACAAGAGATATTGGAAGATCGCCAGGCCATCTGGCGGTCAGTTCGAAGAAAAGATCGTCAAGTATGCGTGTGTAGTCACCTCGTTAGGCTGCCCTTTTGCGTGCAAATACTGCCATATAGGGGGAGAGGTCAAAGGTTCTGTATCAGGTGAGATGGGCAGATTCAGGATAAAGTCTGATGAGCGGGTCATTGAAGAATTGACCTTGCTCAAGAACATGGGTGTCGAGTATGTGTTCATTGAAGACGACACGCTATTCGGCTACAAGAACAGGGCCCTACGGCTCATCAAGAAGATTAAGTCGCTGAATCTGAAAATCCTGGATGTCAATGGCTTCAATGTGGTGCATTTCTTCAAGGATGGTGATGTTGATTTTGAGATGATCAATGTTTTGAAGGAGTCGGGTTTTAGGGATATATGCTTAGCATTCGAGTCCGCCAACCAGAGGATCCTAAAGAAGTATGCCTCAAACAAATGGGATACGACAAACCCCAATGTCATGAAATTGATCAGGGAATGCAAGAAACAAGGGCTGAATGTCGAAGGAAATTTCATGATCGGATTTCCAGATGAAACAAGGGAAGAGATAGAGACAACAATACGTTTTGCCAAGGAGTGCGTAAAGAATGGGCTGAGCACTGCAGGCTTTTATCTCGTCATGCCTCTTCCGGGTTCTCCTTTGTTCTCGTATGCAATAGAAAACAACCACCTCCCTGAGAATTATGATCCTGATACCATGCACTGGCAAAAAACGACCATGATCAACACATTGGTACCGAATGAAGAATTGAAAAAGATAAGGGATCGTGCGTGGGAAGAGGTCAACAGGAGCGATTTTGTAGAATACAAGAAGAAAATGGTCGTGGGGAGCACTGCGCCAACATCTGATGAATAAAGGTCTGTTGCGTCTTTCTTACGGGATTTGACGAAACTGCCAGCCATCCCTCCATTGAGCGATAATACATAAATAGTTCAACGACTTACCTTAAGTATGGATAGACGACAATTCCTCAATAGGCTTCTCCGTTTCGGAGTGGGCGGCATAGCCACTTTACCCTTAAATTATTTCAGCGTCGTCGAAGATCATCGGAGAAGGACCTATAAGGGATGGGATAAACATGTTAACTCTGATGCAGTCACCGAAGCTGTTGAGCCGCAAAGGGAATCATCATACTGGGATCATGAGATTGAGGGC
>JBDRLS010000016.1:0-7932 GCA_043812875.1 Nanobdellota archaeon | reverse complement strand
CAGCCGAAAAATTCTTAAGCATCAAATCCCGACGCTTCCTATACGAACAATTTTGTTTCATGGGGGGGAGGCCTCCTAACCACCCCCCTTTGAAACACCTCAAATCTCATTCTCATAAAAGAAGTAAACACACCAAACATATATACTTCACTATTTATTCGAAAAACTCACTCCCACCGCAACACTTATAAACCATCCAAGGTCCCCCTTATATACCATGGCACTCAAAGATCTCCAACCAAAACAAGGCAATGTTGATGTAGTTGTAACACTCACTGAGAAGGGCGATGTCCGCGAATTCCAGAAGTTCGGGAAATCCGGCAGGGTCTGCTCCGCCAAGGTCAAGGATGACTCAGGCGATATGGTCCTCACCCTTTGGAATGATGAGATAGACCAGGTCAATATAGGCGACAAGATCCATCTCACCAGCGGATATGTTTCTGAATGGCAGGGCGAGATGCAGCTTTCTGCGGGCAGATATGGCAAGATCGAGGTTCTCGGTAAGGACGGCGAGGCTCCCAAGAAAGAGCTGAAGGAGCCTGAATCTGCTGAAGAAGAGCCGGTCGAGTAGTGTTACTCATTTCTAGAATCAAAAACCATTTAAATGCGACCAATCTCCAGAAATACGCGGGTTGAGCCCTATGGGGATTTGAGAAGTGAAAGCTTTTCAGACCAAAACGGTAGCTCAGCCTGGGAGAGCACTACGCTGAAGACGTAGGTGTCCTGGATTCAAAAGAAGCATTAGCTTTGGAAAGTTCCAGTCGCCCCATTTTTTTCTTTTACGTCGACAGGTTCATGATCTGGCCGGCGATGACATTGAAGATCAGCATGATCATAAACGCGACGATGACATATAAGATTGTTGAATTGAACAGATTCTTCCCTAATTGAAATCGTTCGTTCAGCTTGTCATCCCCATTCTGGATGCCGTTAACGAGAATAGTCATGATCGCGATGATCTGCACCACATAGATTCCGACAATGATCTGAAAATAATACGTAGGGATTCCCTTCCCGAAGAGATCAGTGATCGCATTGACATTCCCGCCGATGTCAGTATCGGAGCGCAGGTTCTGCATCTGCTCGTTCAGCCGGAGGATGATTGTCGTGATCATGGAGGTTATCCCGATGACGATACCTGCGATTACAGGCGTCAAGAACTTGATCTGCGATTGCATAGAGGAGATGATCTCTTCGAGGATGTCCTTCAACCGTTCATCGACGCGATGCATCTCTTTGATATACCGGGAGATGTTAATCACTGCCTGGGCTGCGACCTTTGTTCCCTTCTTGGACGCTTCAGACATGACCTTCATGGAACTTTCAATGATTTTGGAGGGATACGAAACCAGAGCCCCGACCTTACGGTCAAAGATGGCATTATGCACTGACATGCCAAGGCTGTGGATGTTCCGCGACGCGAGCTCAAAAAATTTCCCGGCAGTCGTCCCTTGAGATGATTCAGCGACGCGAGCGATCGCGATTTCAGCCGGCATCCCGTCTCCGAGACGGTTCCCCAGTTGGAATAGCGCGGAAGAGAACTCTGATTCTAATTTCTTCGTATCCTGCCGCATCTTGATCAGATTCTTAGAGCGCAGTTTATACGAGATTCCCCAGCCGATGCCGGCAGCAAGTGGAATGAAAAGGCTGAGGAATGCCGCGCCTAAGCCATAGGGTCCTCTCAACCCAGTCTCTGTTTCCTGATAGTCCTGCAACAAGAACCATTGCCCGAATCCGAACTCGTATTCGGGTTGTAATCCATGGAGGATCAGAGGATACATCCCTAAAAAAAACAATCCGATGCCAACAATGAGCGCGATATAGAAGGGGGATATGAGAATTTCTTTGCCTCCTAGATTGATGATGAAATTCCTGAACTTTCTGAATTCAGGGTTTTCCTGAGAGATATCCGTATCCCCATACCCTGTCGGCCGCTGGGAAAGGATGTTTTTACCGAGGTAATAGACTCCGACGGGAAGCAGGACATTGTAAAGCATCATGAGATGATACCATCTCACCCCTTCCATGAATGCAACGACCAGAGGAAGGATGACCAATCCGAGAATGGGCAATATGATGCCGAGCATGTGCAGCATCGTGATCGGGCTTTTCAGGTTCTGTGCATAGTGAAGCATCTTTTCATAGGTCTCCTCAAGCATGACATCAAGTCCTTTGTCGAGCAGGTCCAGGCGTCGGGACTCGCTTCCCTCGTACAACGATGAGATGATGAGATGAATGCTTTCTATGAACTCGGGGTTCCAGCCCCGCCAACTTTCTAAATAGGTGTCCAGTCCTTCTTTCACTGAGCTGAATTTCTCATTCTCCGTGTCCCAGAGGATCTTCTTGAAGTCCAATGCCAACGGGCCGGTGAGATGTTCTGAGGCAAAGTCGACCGCTTTTTCAAGATTGGATGTATGCCGCATATACGTCACGAGATAGAATACTGCGATGACCATCTGATTCGATGCCTTGAGCCGCCAGCTGTTGGCAAGGAAATAAGGAAGCTTCCCAGCGATAGGGATGAGTGCAAGACCGATAGCGACCACGATGAAAATGAAGAATTCATCATTGAGGAAGAGCCATGCTAATGCACCCATGATGACCATGAAAAAGATGGGCAGGACCATGGCGAAGCTGGTCGCGCCATAGGGGGTCATGTTGAGATGGCAGATATCGATGGATTGCTTGAGCTCTGCAAGCTTTTCTTTCTTGGGTTCGATCTTTATGAGCTTCTCGCTCCAGTTGCAGAGTGTCTCATAAAGGTTCAGATGATCAGGGAGCAGTTCTTTCTTGAACTCATTATATTCACGAGTAGTCACCGGAGAGGTTCCATCTCCTTCTGCAAGTTCCTCACGAAGCCGCTCCCTGTATTTGGCAAGGAGTGCCTCCACCTCTTTTTCAGCCATTATTTCTTACTGCTTTTTTAAACCAGTCCTGCCACCGGTTCTGGATACGCTTGCTGTCTAATCCGCCATACTCTTCCTTGACCCGTTCTGCTATAAGATGGTATTGGTCATTGCATGCGATGGTGAAGGGAGCTTCTAGGAGCAATGCCTTGTTCAAGGTTGATGATGCATCGACTTGCATCTGCCTCAATGTTGCCCGAAGCTGGATATTTTCCCATACCGCATCCCAGTTGCCTGCGAAGTCCTTGATATTTCCGGCAATAGCCTTTAGTATCTCTGATTCTCCGGTTACGAGATCATCGCTTTCTTTGAGCTGGTCTGATCCCACATCATATTTCATCAAGTCGACGAACGCTCCTTCCAACAGGGGGTCCTCGCTCCAGGTCTTTCTCACCTCAGTGACTTGAGTGACCCTCCTATTCCGATGGATGCCGTCCGGCGTCCTGATCGGGTTCGCGGTGATGATGATGTCAGTCGCTTTGAAGCTTGTTTTTGGAACACCGATATCATTCACCACCCGATCAAACACCCCATAGGGAGAATCTCCATGGATGGTTCCCGCGACGACATTTGCCGCTGCTCCGACCCGCATCGCTTCATAGAGCGCTTTCGCCTCATCACTCCTCACCTCTCCGACGATGAGTGCTGAATCACCGAGGCGGAGTGTCGACCGAATCCCCGCTGATGCAGGAACCTCGCTCCCTTCCCTGGATAGTGCAGAAGCGACTTTCAGGGATTGTATGTTAAAGCCGAGGTTTCTCATTTGCTTGGTCGGCAGCTCTAGAGTATCTTCAATGGTGATGATACGATAACGGCGCATGATTTCGATGAGCATTGCAGACAATAGGCTGGATTTTCCGCTCGATCTTGTTCCCGCGATGAGCATGCTCCTCGTGCCGTCGACGAGAAAACTGAACAAGCCCGCGGCCAGGGGAGTGATCATCTTGCATTTGATGAATAAGGGCAATGTCCATGGCCGGTCGCGGTGGCGGCGGAAAGAGAAGGCGAGGCCATAAGGATTGAGTGGTTGTGTTACTGCGGCGACCCTTGTCGATACCCCTGGAAGTTCGAGTTCCGTATCGAGGATCGGATTTGCCTCATCCAATGGGCGTCCTGAGATAAGCCGTAACTTAGAGGCCCAAGATTCCGCTTCCGGCACGACGGGTTCGATGTTGGTTGTGCAGTCATCAAAATCCTGGTGGACGATAAAGATGGGAGTCTGGCCCATCGGGCTGTTGACTGAAATATCTTGGATCTTCTCATCCTTGAGCAGCACCTCGATGAGGCCAAAGCCCACAGTATATCTAACGAGGATCTCAGTGAGTTCTTTGAGCTCTTTTGCGCGGAGTTTCATGCCCCTATATCCGGCTAACTCATTCAGGAGATCGCTGCCGACGTTGAAGAAGACCTGGCGCATACGCTCAGGATCGACAAACTCAGAGCGCCTTGGCTTATGCTCAGCCATGATGCGCCTCGCCATGTCCAGGAGCTCATACTGTTCCTCATCCAGCTTGAATTCAGGAGGAAGGACATGATAGGTGTACTGCACATTGTCCGGCCGTGAGAAGATGGTGACCTCTGCATTTCCGACGGTATAGCTATCTAGCTCGATGCCGTCGACAGGATAGGTGGCCATGAGGCGAGTGAACATGAAATCAGGCTTGATTGTCGGCATGATGATCTTTCGGTAGATTTCCCTCGTCCCCACCCGGTGCCCAGGGATCCACTTCTGTCCTTGGATGATGAGCTGGGTCTTCTCGAACAGCTTGATGAGGAACTCGATGAATGTGACATACACTTTGATGCACGGTTCCTCTCCTGTGCCCTTGCCATAGGCTATGGTTTCCCGGCGATGCAGCCGTTTCAATTCCACATAGGCGCCGATGGGATCGCTGGGGATCATGCTGCTCAGAAGGGTCCTGATTTCCGGATAATGTCGCTGATAATAGCCTTCGCATCCCCTCCCCAGGCGCTGCAATGAGAACATGTCCTTGTTGCGGAGCGCGGCGTCATATACCCTAGAAACTTCAAGGAGCATCGCTGTCTGTGCCAGACCATACTCATAATCACGACGCTGCGAGAATATGATCTTGGTTACCCGTTGATTTTCGAGGAGGGCATGGATGGCTTGAGACATCACGGTGCCGTCATCCTCTATGGAAGGCATTCTCGCCTCTTTGCTGTAATCAATGCGAAGGATGGTGTCGTCCCCTTCCCTGATGATATCATAGTCTTTGGTCATGGTTTCCTCTTGCGAAGCCCTAAAAGTGCGATCTCGACAAGGTGGGACTTGTTCCTGTACTTGGAGGGGTCCTTAAGCTCTTGGAGAATCCACTTATAGAGGTCATCGTCGATCGTTGCGCTGATGGATCGCTTCATCCAGCTTAAGAAGAGGTACTCATATAAAATATTTTTGATATAGAAAATATATAAAATATATAATTTCGAAAAACACTTAAAGGGAAAAGTCCGGAATGGGATGATGCAACCCTCTTTCCCCGGGATGGTCCAGCAAAGTCCTCCTGAAGCCGGTCTTAATAAGAGCCTGAGCAGTGCCACGGCAAGGGTACGCATGCTTGAAGAGCGCATGACCAACTTGAGGAGAAAGCTCCAGGTCACTGAGCAGAACATGCTCTCCATGCATCGCAACACCAACGAGGAGCTTCACGGCCTTCGCTCTGATGTGCAATCGCTTAGAAGCGATCTGAATGATGTCAAAAACACGATAAAGGTGCTTGTTTCAGAACTCGATAGATTCGCCAAGAAGGATGAGGTCCGCACTATTAAGAAATATCTTACCTATTGGGAGCCCATCAAGTTTGTCACAGGAGAGCAGGCTGAGAAAATAGCCAGAAGCGTTTTCAACGAGTGAGCCATTCTTTTATGATATTCTTCGCGATCGGCCGCTTGTGGGGGAATGCGGCAATGGACATCTTTATGTGGAAGCAGTCACCTCCATCAGTGAGCATGAACCGCCCAGAAAGAAGTTCTTGTTTATCGAACCGGATGAAGAAATTCAGGCGTTCATCGAGCCGGGATTCGATCTGTTGGAGGAGCAACCTGCAGCTCTCTGGAGAGAGATGCTCTTTCAGCTCTTTAAGAAAGGCATTTGTATGCCTGGCTTTTACGAGCTTCAGCGAAAGGATGATGATCTTCCTGTCTTGAAATCCCTCTGCCTTTTGTTCTTGGACCTCAAGCTTCTCTTCCTCTAATGAGAAAGGAACGAAAGGGGCAAGAGTCTTTTTGCAGGCATCGGCATCATCCGAGGAAAAGACAGTGATGACCACATTATGCACAAGTTTCATGGCAGAAGGGACAATCTTTTCATACTTAAGCATTCCGTTTCAAAACCTTTATTAATGACGCAGACGGAAAATGGGGTATGAAGCATGTCCCTCCTGTCACCTTGGCCATTGTTGTCCTTTTCTTGGTTGCGCAGGTGATTGGATTATTCATCTTGGATGCCTATATTGATGAGAGCGCGAGCAGTGAAGCCGGAGAGCTGGTGTTCGAGAGCCCTCCATTCAACATTGAGCGTCCCGAATTGGAGAAATCGACTGCTTATCTGTTCATTGTTGCCGCCATCGGCATCGGAACATTGCTCATCTTTCTCCTCATGAAGTTTAAGCAGGCGCGCCTGTGGAAGGTGTGGTATTTCCTCTCTATTGCAGTTACGTTGACTGTTGCCTTTGCTGCGCTCATGCCGGATATCCTTGCCCTCATCCTTGCTGTTGTCCTCGGGCTCATGAAGGTCCTCCGCCCGAATTTTTACTCCCATAATCTCTCTGAGTTGTTCATCTATGCTGGGTTGGCCGCGATATTCGTGCCTTTGATGAACATCTTTTCAGTAGTGATGCTGCTCATCATCATATCAGCCTATGACATGTATGCGGTGTGGAAGAGCAAGCATATGGTGAAACTTGCGAAGTTTCAATCATCCACCAATATTTTTGCAGGATTATTCATTCCCTATGATAAGAAGGGGATCAAAGCTTCTGCCCCTGGAGGGGAAGGCAAGAAAGTCCAGACAGCGATCCTTGGAGGCGGAGATATCGGTTTCCCCCTGCTTTTTACAGGGGTCATCATGATGGAATTCGGCTGGTCTGCCTTAATCATCTCATTCACGACTGCATTCTCGTTGTTGTGGCTCCTCTGGAAGGGAAAAAGAGACACATTTTATCCTGCCATGCCCTATCTCAGCGCAGGCTGTTTCATCGGCTTTGGCGCAGTGTGGCTTCTTGCTTTATAGGTTAGTGCCTGTAGAGAACGTGACTGGATTTATGATGAGCCCGTCGGTTGCCGCAATGGTCCGTATATTGCTCTTCTGTTGGATGATCCTCGCTTCGTAGCTCGGGTCTGCTGCCAGCATCTTTGTGCCGAAATGGGTGATGATCGCTAATTTAGGCTTTGCTTCCTTGACGAGCTTGGCTGCATCCTCTGTGCAGAGATGGCCTTTTTCTTTCATGTCTCTGGGAAAGCGGACATTGAGGATAAGGACATCTGCATGACAGTATCTTCCCAGGTTTTCATGATATTCTGTGTCGCCAGTATAACAGACAGAAAAGCTCGGCGCAAATATCCGATAACCCACAGCATGGGGATCGCTATGAAACGCAGAGATTGCCTCGATTTCAAGGTCATTGATGCCGATGCGCTTCCCCGGCGTCATGATGAAGCTCTTCTCCACGCAGGAACGATGGAAATGAGTGAGGAACGGTTGTAGGTCATCGCTTCCCTCGACGAGTGTCCGATTGCTCACTAACACGCCTTTCTTATCAAGGCCGCCGTGGGTCATGGCATGGATGACTTGGTTGACGTCATTGCAGTGGTTGAGATGGTTATGGGTCACCATGACAGCAGTGTTCAACCGGATGTTCTGGTTGCATGCCTTGGCCATGATCAGGCTGCCTGGCCCGGGATCAATATGGAGCTGATTTTCACCTACAGAGATCATGATGCCGCCGGAGCCGCGCTGCTGTTGGCCTACCACCTGGGCATCTCCTCCCGTCCCAAGAAATATGATGCT
>JBDRLS010000015.1:0-2615 GCA_043812875.1 Nanobdellota archaeon | reverse complement strand
CTGCTGGCTTGACCTTGAGCATGGGAAGATCCTCATTTTTCAAGCAGGTTCTTTCTGAGGAATGTTCTGTTTGCAGAGGCATCTTTCCTATGAGAATGTCGAATAGATACAATTCTATCACCGCAATCTCAAGATAGGGGTGTTCAGGTTTATTATGGATTATTCTTCCAGTGTTAGTTGTCCGTTCTTCTTGATCATTAATATACGCTACAAGCGTGATGTCCATTTCTGGGTGTGCTTCTTTTTGCCGTTGAAGGAAACCAGCATAGATAGGCCGATCCTCTTCATGAATCTCAGCACCATGTCTCGCTTTGTAGGCAGCGATGATCGTCTCGATATTCTCGTCGGTGAATGTCATCTTGTTCAGGTCAATCCTCTTCTTCTCTCATAGATTTTCGGCACTGAAGTGCCATCTCGTGCATACGAAAGAGGATGTGATCCAGGAGATCTGTAAGGTCTGGAGGTGCGGAATACACTGTCTACGCTGAAATCTCGAGTGTATGTTAACTTTCCTCGTTTCTTGATCACTGCCTCATCTTGGATGAGTTCGAGAAGCATGTCCTTATAGGTGGGAAGATCTGCGTCATATATGAAGTGCTTCCTGAGATCGGTCATCCTCCTCATGATCCAGCCTACAGATTCATCTGGTATTACTTCAGCAGTTCGGGCTCTTATTGCTATAAGATCCCTATTCTTCAGGATCATCTTCTTGATGCTCTTATCAGTCCTCACAGTCATCCGTTCCATAAGGATGTCAAAGAGATAGGTCTTCATCACCATAAGCTCTAGGTAGGGCAAGACCGGTTTTTTCCTTGATATCCTTCCGGATGTCGTTTTTCGATATTCCTGCCTATTCGTGAACATCTCTTTTGAGATGTCTGTCTCTGGATGCGCTTCTCCTTGGCGCTGGAGGAAGCCGACGTACATGTGTCTATCTTCTTTCGTGATCTCAACACCATATTTCCCTTCATAGGCGTTGAGGATCGTCTCGATGTTCTCATCGGTGAATGCCATTTGGATAGGAGTTCAAAGCGGCTTTATAAAGCATTCGAAAATTCACGATTTTTTTACTATTGTTAAGCAGTAAGTATTCCCTCTCCTAGAACTCACACAAGATATTTAAATGGCGTTTTCATCCCTTTTCATATGCTTTCCCCATCAGCGCGCGAGGAGCTCGAAAAGCAGGCATACAGGGTCATAGGCGGCCACAGCGCGGTCAAGACCTGCGGCTGGACCAAGAAGATGGTCCGTGGAGAGGGCGGCTGCTATAAGCTGAAGTTCTACGGCATCATGAGCCACCAATGCCTGCAGATGACGACGTCGATGAGCTGTGCGAACCGTTGCACATTCTGCTGGCGGGGCTACAAGGCGCCCGTGTCGAAAGAATGGGAATGGCCAGTTGATGACCCTCAGATGATCTTCGATGAAAGTATTAAAGAGCATCTCAAATTGCTCGTCGGCTTCAAGGGGAATGAGAAGGCAAAGCATCTCTTTGAGGAATCGACGCACGTCAAGCATGTCGCGCTGTCGTTGACCGGAGAGCCGATCATATATCCTCGGGTGAATGAGCTGCTGACGTTGTTCAACAAGAAAGGCATCTCAACGTTCTTGGTTACCAATGCTCAATACCCTGATCAGATCCGTGATCTCGCGCCAGTCACTCAGCTGTATCTATCATTGGATGCGCCAACGAAGGAGATGTTGAAAGAGATCGATAAGCCGCTGTTCTCAGATTACTGGGAGCGTCTGCTGAAAAGCTTGGATCATCTTGCTGAGAAGAGACAGCGGACATGCATCAGGTTGAGCATGATAAAAGATGTGAATATGAGCCATCTCAAGGAATATGCAGAACTCATCAACCGCGGAAAGCCGGATTTCATCGAGATCAAGGCGTACATGTTCGTGGGCGCATCCCGGCAGGTGCTCAGTAAGAGCAATATGCCCTATCATGAGGACATTGTCGCATTCAGCAAGGCATTGATGAAACATCTACCTGATTATGATCTTGTCTCCGATCATGTCCCTTCTCGCGTCGTCATGCTTGCGCGCAAGGAGTATAAGAAAAAAGGTGTCTGGCAGACATGGATAGACTTCCCGAGATGGGGTGAACTTGTCAACAACGGAGAAGAGTTCTTCGCTGCAGACTATTCATGCAAGACGCCCACAGTCGGTCTGACGGGCACCGGAACACTGGGAAAGATCGACAAGGATACCGGCATGTTCGTCAATGAGTCAACTGAAGAATTGGAGTTCTGGAAGGAAGATTAAGCAGCCTTTTACGGATTTTGAATAAGATAATCTTCTAAATAGGCCTTTAAAACTTTTAAGATAAGATTATCAGTTCTCACATCTGAGATCTGTCTTATGGGAAATCTTCGTGGAAATTCGAATAGAGGGAACGGTTTTTCGTAAAAAATGTTGGCTCTTCAAGGTTTGTTCTGATGGTTTAGGCCGCAGTTTTGGAGTATTTTGTACTTGAAATAGTCTAGGTCTCGGAAGCCGTAGGCTCTTCTTTTGATGATGTTGATTTTGTTGTTGAAGCCTTCGCTTTGTGCGTTGGTGATCTTGTAGTGGAAGTAGTTGAGGATGCCGTAGATGTAGTTCTTGATTCTTTT
>JBDRLS010000014.1:0-3135 GCA_043812875.1 Nanobdellota archaeon | reverse complement strand
CAAGGAATCGGGGATGAATATCTATATGCCGGAGGAATTTGGGTCGGAGCTAAAGATTATGGCATGCGTCGGGTCTCAACATCTTACTGGGAATTTGAGAATCGGCCTCATGCAACTGACCCTGTTCAGACAATATACAAGAGCTCTGAAGGCATGAACAATGGAAAACGGCATTTTGATGATGACAAAGATGGAATGATTGATGAGGAAAGACGAAATGGAAGGGATGATGACAATGACGGCCTCATAGACGAGGATTTCGCTGCCATATCAGAACAGATGTTTTCCTCAGAATATAATGATTACCAGCCTGAGGCATTCAACAATTATCCAGAACATGTTCCATTGTATCTCGACTTTTACCAGGAGAGCTATGCATGGTCAGATCAAGGAGATTTTTATATATACCATTTTGAGATAACGAACAACAATGACCATTTTGTAGAAGATGCCTATGCGGGCTTTTACATGGACTTTGATGTCGTCAGAGAGGGGGTTCCAGAATGGCGTAATGACAATGCAGAATTCAATGACTTTGAATATGAGGGAAAGACCCTTTCAATAGCATATACATATGATGCAGAAGGATTTCCGAATCCGACTGGTTATGTGGGATTGTTGCTTTTAGGCTATGGGATCACTGAGCCAGCAGCTGATTTGAAAAACCATGACAGATGGTCGACTCATTCTGTATTCAGTGCTTTTCAGACGTTTCCGGGTGGAGATCCTAGAGATGACTGGGAGAGATATACTGCAATGAGCATGAACCTTGGAAATGTGTTTACTCCAACAGATGTCCGGCAGATTTCATCTGTAGGTCCGTTTCGAACTTTCGACCCTGGCGAAATGATATGGGTCGACATGGCCATTGTGATCGGGGAAGGGCAAGAGGGAATGCTTGAAAGTGCGCTCAGCGCTAAGCAGGTATATGAATCCGGCTACAATGTCGCGGTCAAGGAATCTGATGCTGAAGAAAGTGTTCATGAGCGATCTGTTGTGAGAGTGCTGCCGGATGATTCAATTAAGGGAAGTTGAAGGTTTTGAGGCAGACAATAGGTAAGAAGTGACATATGAAGGGAGTACCCCCCTATGACCCCTGCCTAGTCCTCTTCGATCCACCCATACCCCTTCTCCTCAAGGTGGTCTGCCAGCTCGCCTGTCCCTTCCTGGGCGATCTTCCCTTCGATCATGATGAATAGCCTGTCCGGCTTGACATGTTCAAGGATGCGCTTGTAATGAGTGATGATCAAGATGCACTTCTCAGGACCCATGAACGAATTGACACCTTGGGCAACAGCCTTCAAGGCATCGATATCCAGGCCAGAGTCGGTCTCATCAAGGATGGCCAGTGTAGGATCGAGTACCAGCATCTGCAAGATCTCTGCGCGCTTTTTCTCCCCCCCGGAAAAGCCGTCATTCAAATATCGTTTCATGAAATCAGGCTTCATCTTGAGGAGTTTCATCTTCTCATCAAGAATAGCCCTGAAATCCGGGACAGAGATCTTATCTTTTCGCCTAGCATTGAGCGCAGTGCGCAAGAAATTAGATATCGTCACTCCGGCGATCTCGCTCGGGTATTGGAAAGATAAGAACAATCCCTTCCGGGATCGCTCGTCAGGAGAGTGATTGGTGATGTCTTCCCCTTTGAACAGGATCTTTCCCTTTGTGATTGCATATTTCGGATGCCCCATGAGCACATTGGAAAGCGTGCTCTTGCCAGAACCATTCGGTCCCATGAGGGCATTGATCTTACCAAGTTCTATTTTCAGATTAATTCCTTTCAGTATCTCCTTCCCCTCGACGGAGACGTTAAGGTCTTGTATTTCAAGCAGCGTCATTGTTCTCACCTAGTGTCTGATGGATGGACTCAAGCGGCAGCAAGGCACATTTCAGCCGAACAGCTGAAACAGGAATCTGCAGCAAACTGAGCACATCCTCCTTATTTAGTTTCATGATCTCTTTGATAGGCATGCCTTTGATCTTATCTGTGATGAGGGATGCAGAAGCCATGCAGATTGAGCAAGCCCTACCGGAAAATTTAACATCGACTACCCTTGCATTGTCCTCGACGATATACATAGTGATGTCATCCCCGCAGAGAGGATTATGACTGCGATGGCTTTTCCCCGCCTCAATCTTGCCGAAATTGTGGGGATGCTTATTGAGATCGAGGATATGCTCCTTATACATCTCTCGAGAAAGATGGTCATCCATTGAAGACACCCCGAATCCTTTTGAGGCTCTCGATCAATGCCTGGACATCTTCCTCAGTATTATAGAGGTAAAAGCTCGCACGCACCGTGCCTGCAACGCCAACCTTGTCCATGAGCGGCATGGCGCAATGATGACCTCCGCGGACCGCTATTCCGTCATCATCTAGGAGAGAAGCGACATCGTGCGGATGCGCAGGGGGAAGATTGAAGGATAATATCCCGCTGCTCTTTTTCGCTCCGGGAGTGTATGTCTTCATATCAGTCATCACACCGAGGAGCTGGGAGAGAAGCTTCTGTTCCCATCCAGCGATCTTATCCATGCCAATATTCTTCAGATAATCAATAGCAGCCGCGAATCCAGCTGCACCTGCCATGTTAGGTGTTCCAGCTTCAAACTTCATCGGCAGCTCATTCCACAAAGCATCGTCATAGCTCACACTAGAGATCATGTCGCCGCCGAATGCAGAGGGGGGAAGCTGTTCGAGAAGCTCTTTCCTTCCGTAGAGCGCACCGATGCCTGTGGGCCCGGCCATCTTATGAGCAGAGAAGGCGAAGAAGTCACAACCAAGTGATTTGACATCGACAGGAAGATGAGCAGCGCTCTGCGCCCCGTCGACCACGGATAGTGCGCCGACGCTATTTGCATGTTTTGCGATCCTCTTCACATCATTAATCGTGCCTAGGGCATTTGAGATATGCGTAAATGCTGCAACAGAGGTATGCTCATCTATTTTGGCCACGGCATCATCATGATCCAATGTGAAATCGTCCTTCATCTTGATGAATGAGAGCGACATGCCCGTCCGTTTCGCCAACTGCTGCCATGGCACCAGGTTAGAGTGATGCTCCATCTCGGTAAGGACTATCCTATTACGCTTTCCGGTCAGAGAACTGATGCTGTTCGCGAGGATGTTGATGCTGT
>JBDRLS010000013.1:0-2033 GCA_043812875.1 Nanobdellota archaeon | reverse complement strand
CTTTCGTAACAAAAACCAGAAGATTTTCGGATTGACAATAAATCTGCACATTCCCGATTTCACAATTCAGAAAAAGATGATATTCAATAAATTATAACATAATTACCTGTAATTATTATAATGGCAGAAAGTATATATAATTTTGTCCATATTCTATGGAATAAATCCAAATGGCAAAGACCTCACCCACCAAGACTGAACAGAAGCTCATCGCGGCATTGAGAAATGGCCATCATCGCCCGAGCGAGATAGCGAGAATCCATGACATCCCGAGGTCCAGCGCCTTCGAGATGACCAATCGC
This sequence comes from Nanobdellota archaeon, assembly GCA_043812875.1. Taxonomy (GTDB): domain Archaea; phylum Nanobdellota; class Nanobdellia; order Woesearchaeales; family JAHIVG01; genus JBDRLS01. The sequence continues at coordinate 1,731 of JBDRLS010000013.1, read as the reverse complement.
CTCAAAAGCGCAGGGATCCTCACCCCGGCCTTCTTGGTTGATTTCGAGAAGGTCGGCTTCCCTGTCCAGATGTTCTTGGCGCTGAAAACAACCCCCGGAGAGAGATCAAAGCTGGAATCATTCCTCAAGGACCGGCCGGAGGTCAACACCCTCTTGAAGGTGAACACCATGTTTGACTACCATGCCGAAGCATTCTTCCGCCACTACAAGGACTTGCAGCTGTTCATAGAAGAATTAGAAACCCGGCACGCCATCACCGACCGGTTGATGTTCAATGCTGTTGAAACGATAAAAAAAGAGCAGTTCTTGTCACAGACCGAGCATTGGAGGTGTTCCCATGACCCCTGAACAGAAGATCATCCTGGCATTGAGGCATAACGCAAGGCAGACGCTCACTGAGATGAGTAAGATTACGAACATCCCCATCTCGACGCTGTATGATAGGATAAAGAATTATCAGCAGTCATATGTCCGGCGTTTCACCAGCCTCATCGATTTCTCCAGCCTCGGCTATGGCACCCAGGCGAGCGTCACTCTAAAGGTGAAGCGGGAAAAGCGGGATGAGCTGAGGGCATATCTTCTTCAGCATCCGAACATAAACACCTTGCAGAAAGTCAACAACGGCTACGACTTCATGTTCGAAGTGGTATTCTCCCATCTCAAGCTCATGGAAGAGTTCTTAGAGCATCTTGAAGAGCAGTTCCTCATAAAGACAAAACAGGTATTCTATATCATTGAGGATATCGCCCGAGAGAAGTTCATGAGCGATGCAGACATCCATGGCTTATTGAAGGACGAGCCATGACATTTAAATATAAGATTAATCTTACTAATCTTGTCAATAAGACAGGTGATGTATATGGAATCAATTATTGAAATGGGAAAGATCAGCGCCAGAGGACAGATAGCAATACCTCTTGAGATTAGAACGCAGTTAGGATTAGATGACGGATCAAAGGTATTGTTTTATACAGAAAATGATGCCTTAATCATGAAAAAAATAACAACAAAAACCTTCGCAGAAATTACAAAACCTTTGAAAATAGCAATAAAAAAAGCTGGAATAAAAGAAAAGGACGTGACCGACATCATCCGCCAGGTTCGAAAGCAACCATGAGAATAACCGTAGACACAAACATTCTCATTTCGGCTACTTTTTGGCATGGTGCTCCAGAAAAAGTGATCTCGGCTGTTGAAGACGGAAGAATACAACTCCTTCTTTCAGAGGAACTCATCAAGGAATATGTCAGAGTCCTCAACTATGATGGAATACGAAAACACATGAAAGAGCAGAGCATTGTCCTCAAGCAGGCCATAAAGAAAATCATTGCCATCGCAACAATTATCCAGCCAAAAACGAAACTTGATGTGATCAAAGATGACCCTGATGACAATAAGATTCTCGAATGCGCCCTATCAGGAAACGCTGATTGTGTTATCAGTGGAGACAAGCACCTTCTAAGATAGGAACATTTCGAAATATCCCAATCATAAAACCCGACGCTTTTATTGAAAAACACCTCTAGATATTCATGAATAGAGGACAATGATCACTTCCTCAGATCGCTTCCCCAAGAAACAAGCAGATACCCTATCACGACCCAATAATACCACCATACCAGCTGGATACCGAGTTCTGGAAGCCCGAAGAAGAAGAACAAGAACAGAGGGATCTCCCCAGAAGCGATGAAATGCTTCTTTGCCATATGATTTTTCATGTTCGCAAGGATA
>JBDRLS010000012.1:0-7765 GCA_043812875.1 Nanobdellota archaeon | reverse complement strand
CCATGCCTAAAAGGGACAAGGATCGCCTTATAAATGTTTTCTACCTTGGCCGCGTAGAAAACCTGGTTCTTTTTGATCCTGGCGGCGTGCTTTTCTGATCACTCACCTTGTCATCTGCCGCTTAAACGGATCAAAAAGAATATCACCTTATCGGTTTTCTACGCGGCCATTAGAACATTCTGGGTTTGTTTTGTTAGTATGGTAACATAAGGTTTTAGATATTCCCCGTAAACCAACATGAAGGGTGAATATTCCTATGAATGACAAACCACGATTATATGACCATCCGAACAGCTCGCCATCAGTAGATCTCGTCCTTGATGATGGCGCTGTCGAACGCACAACCCTTGACCATTTTTTCCGCTTTGGAGCAGGACTCCATCTTGGGCTATACGGTGAAGTCACTGGTTCAGACGATAATGGATTATACAAAACCTTAGAGATGCAAGCAAGACAAAATGTTCTCACCGAGACAGAACAAATGGTTCCTATTGAAGTATCTGGCAACCAACGGGTTGTTCTTCCGCTTGAGACTGTCATGGCAACATTGGGATTCAGAAGAGGTGTTAAGGGTTATGAGCCAACTGATGCTGGCCTGAAACTCCTTCATGATTACATATCTCTGCAATCTTTTTCGAATGGGTGCTAGGTGAGAAAAATAGTAAAAAATACAGAAATCCCCATTGCACATGCAACGACAGTAGGGGTTCCACTCCGAGAACATCAGATGTATATTCCATGGGTGGGAGATCATGGACACACTGACATTGTCTTAAGTGGGGGAACATATGCAAATATCGAGACGCTCCTCGAGAATACTCCTGGTTTTCAACATTTGAATGGGGTTTCAAGCTTCGATGGCTCTGAGTCACCAGAAACAGAACAAATACGAGAAGCGCTTGAAGCCTATGGGCGCGGTCCTTTGGTAAAATTCAAAGCAGATTTGGGTGAGGGTGCTCAAGATTATGCACTTCCTCTGGGTCTCTTTATGACGGCGCTGGGATATGAACAGACTGAAACTGGATTTAAGCCTATTAATGAAGAAAGCAAACAAGTTGTTCAAAGAGTTCGTCGTGAGAATAAACATACTGGTCCAAATATCTAATAGATCACTGCAACAAGAACTCTATTGATCTCTCTGAAGCGGATCTTTCCCTGATCCTCATAAGGATTATTATCTCCCTTGAAGCGGGCATACCAGCCGTCATCGTCCACCCCAGTTTCAATCACTCTATGGATAACTGGGCCGTATTCTGTTTCGTAAGAGACAACATCGCCGACATGGATCTCGCTCGGGTCTTTGGGGACTATTTCAATAGCATTCGCGGTCTCATCTAAGAATGGATCCATTGAATTTGTGCCTTCGAAGGCAGCAAGAATAGGCTTCTCCACACTGATTATGACGCTGTCTGATGTCAATCGGATGTCTTTTTCCTGGATCCAGTCATGGGGCGACATCCTCTCAGGAGAGGTGGTCACGAGTCTGGGTTGAGCAAGCTGTGTCTGGATAGGGGTGTTTAATTCAGTAAGAACCATGTGCGCAAGGAAGCCTAACAAGAAGACTTGCGCTAGGAAAAAGATCTGATATGCTTTCATGTACCCCACACCCTCTCTGAGAAGTTCTCATATTTAAATCTTTCGTTCATGACTACTGAAAAGTGGTTATTCTATTATGCGGGTCTGGGAAGGTTAATATGTTAAACTCAGGCAGGAGTATATACTTTCTTTGTTAATATTATTAACTTTTTAGTATCTTCACCGCGTCCTCGACAGAGGCATCTTCGACGATGATGGCATGGCAGGCATTGGCCAAGCGCACAGCTTCTGCATGGCTCTTTTGATGAATATTCCTTCCGGTTGCAGCACCGAATGCACCGCTGATATGGATCTGGTCATGGAGCCGTTTCAAGAACTTCTCTGGGTCGATGCTGCCGCCGCCAGATGTGATAATTCTGGTTCTTCCTGCAGCATTTATCGCTTCCTTGAAGATCTCAGCTGATTCCTTGCCGTCAGCTTTAGGATAGTTCACTTTAGCGAAGTCTGCACCTAACACTGCGGTGACGCCCGCTGCGCCGGCAATAATATGCGGATCTTTCTCATCTAAAACCGCTTGGCCTCTTGGGTAGGACCAGATCACAGTGCAGAGGCCGTGCTTGTGCGCTTCGTGAATGATCTGGGAGGCTTCAGTGAACATCTCTGACTCAAATTCTGAGCCGGTGTAGATCGTGTAGCCAACGGCTCTTATTTTTAGCTTTGAGTCCTTGGCAAAGTCAACGACCTGTTGGACAGTAAGGAGTGCTTTACTTATGGGATCTTTCTGTTTTGTCATGACAAGGTGTGATTTTGAATTCAATTTGACAAGGTAATCAACTTGGGGATAGTCCCTGCCGTAGAGGGAGATCAAGCCAAGCTGTGCAGCGAAGACTCCGATCTTTGCCTCTGCCGCGATCCTGAAGAGATGTTCTGGGTCAGCGTCCTCTTCTGAGATGCCTTCACCAAAGAAATCATCATTCAGATGCTCGATCTTCTGGTCGCCGGCGAAGAGATTGAGTCTTCCTGAGTGGTTTGTCATCTCGAGGAAGTTTTCGACATATGTCTTGTGCTTGTCATGTGGAACGCCTGCAGGAATCTTGACGTCTTTTTCTGTGAGTTTCATGATAATCACCCTTTTTCTGGATATATCTGTATGTTTTATTTATATTTAGCGGTCATATAGGCTCCAAGAATACATATGCAAGAAAAACTTATTAATCATCTAGGTTTCAATTCCCAAGGTGATACCTTGACATTACTAGGTTCTGACTATACTCAAATGAAACACGGCGATAAAGCACCAGAGTTTTCTCTCCCAGCGACGGACGGGAAGACCTATTCGTTAGCTGATTTCAAAGAGGCAAAAGCAGTGTTAGTGGTGTTCATGTGCAACCATTGCCCATATGTGCATCCGAAAATTGAGGAGATGAAGCGGATCACTGCTGACTTCAAGGATCAAGGTTTAGTTGTCGTCGGCATCAACTCCAATGAGGACATCAACTATCCTGATGACAGCTTTGAGAACATGAAAAAGGTTGCTGCAGAGAAGGGCTTTAATTTCATCTATCTCCGCGACGAAAGCCAGGACGTTGCGAATGCATACTCTGCGGTATGCACTCCTGATCCATTCTTGTTTGATGCTGAATTTAAGCTCGTCTTCCACAGCAGGATAGATGACAAGCACGGCGAGGTAGGCAAGGTCAAGGAACTACATCAAGCCATTGGAGAGTTCTTAGAAACCAGGAAGATAACAGTGGAAGAACAGCCATCGATGGGCTGCAGCATCAAGTGGAAGTATTAAGCTTTCCTTCGCTGATACTGATGCAGGAGTTTCTTTAAATCCTCGTTTCTGTCTCTGTGGCGGCTATCAGGTTTGCCTTGCTGCTGCGACATACGATAGTTATGCGCGCTTATGCTGTCCACTTCAGCAATAGTCTTCAGCGCTGCATCCGGTTCCTGCAGTGATGCGATAAGATAGCCAGCATCATCAATCATTGTTGATTGAGGGAATTTCTTCCTTAGCTCATCTTGGAGCGCTTCCGCAACCTTGATCCGGCCGATTCCTGCTTCAGAGCGGAGATCATGGAAGATCCCATGTTCTACATCCCCTAGACTTTCATTGATGTCATCCCTCTTATCATAGAAGGCAGGAATCCGCTCCTCACGCTGATATCGCTCCCCTAATGCCAATCCTGCAAGGGCAGCGTGATATGCTTTATCCCAGTCATGATCATCGATATAAGCGAGCTGCAGCTTGTGAAAGACATCATCTAAAGCAGACCCGCCCAAGAAATCGGACAGGGTTTCCAATGATTCGATCTTCTTTGTCAGATCGGCTTCACTATTTGCCAAATTCCAAAGATTCTGGGTGAATGGTGTGAAATCTCGGGGGCGGAAATCAATATCTTTTTTCGATCGTTGGACGTATTGGTTTCGAAAGTAACCCTCGACAATGTCCTTGGCTTTATGGTGAACATATGCCTTTATGCCCTGCCATAATCCGATGGTCTTTGCATAATCAACGAAAGTGCGGTCGACGAGAACTGTCTTCTGCTGATCCTTATCTTTGAGGGTGATTGCATAATGGATCTGATCCTTGCCCATATCAGGAAACACCATCAAGGGATCATACCATCCATCCTTGCCCTTGATGCCGAAGCCAAGGGTGACACCCTCACTGTCGCCGCTATGACCCATGGTCGCAATGGGCTGGCCTGTCTCGACCATGCCGTCTTTCACCACTATATCTTCAAGATGGAGATAATATGTCCAGACCTTGTTGTCAAGATTCTTTTCATCAGTATGCTCAATGATCATGTAATTTCCATTAAGGCTGTAAAGCCGCTTCTCTTGGTCAGAAGCATCTTCTGGAGGCTGTTTGTCTACTGCTTTTATCACTTTTCCTGGGAATGGAGCGTTGATCTCATCTCCTGGGATGCCAAACGTCTCAGGAGCGAGATTCACGACATTGCGATAATGCTCTGTTCCTGTCTCAGGATCAAAGGACCATCCCTGTGTCTGGATGAGATCATTCGGACCGATTGGCTGAAATTTGTAGAGCATCCGGAATTCACGCATCTTCTTGACATAGGGGCGAGTTTCAGTCCATGGCCGAGATTTTCTCGGAGCCTGTTTGATGTACTCATCGAACTCCCGGGTCTTCGCTTTCTTGGAATAGCCGATCAGTTTCCTGTAACCCATGTTATAGGACGCCCAAAGGAAGTCATTCAAGCAGCGGAATTCGTCGTCAGACATGGTATTGACCACTTCTCCAAGATGTCTCTTGTAAAGATCGCTCATCCATCCATGTTCCTTCTCCAATCCAGGGAGGATGTCATCATCAAGCATCAAACGGATGTATTTATCAAGAATATTTCTTGTTATATATGCGGAAGAATCAAAGTTTTCTTTGGGGATGTTCTTGACCTTCTGCCAGCTGAATCCAAGGGAATCGGGCGCTTCCCGTACTCCGATGTATTTCGGATTGCCTCGTTTATCTTCTCCTATCTTCTTCCATAAGGTGTCCTGAAGCTCTGGAAACTCTCTACCTAGGCTGTAGTTAGCCCATTCCTCTGCCTGAGGAGTCACTTGGGTTGCCGATGCCGCGCTATCAGGGCTGGTGACGACGCTGAGAGAATCCCCCTTCAACCATACATGCTGCCATCCGCTCTCTTGTGTATAAGCTCCTTTTGCGGCCTCTATGAGCTGTGCAGCCCTCTCTGGACTGATTCCCAGCGGATCATGATATTTTGCAAATGCTGACTCATGGAGTTCATTGAACCTACCAAGCTGTCTCTGGATGCGGACCACTGCTTCGATGCCAAATTGCTTTCCATATTCTTCAAATGTCTCAGTGCTGATCTCTTCATCGGTCGTATCCTTGCCTACCTCATAACGATGCATCGTAATAAGGTCGTCGAGGGAAAGCTTTCTGATGTCGGTCTTCCATTCTGAATGGAGGCGTTCGCCTGCACGGGTGATGCCATCACAGTAATATTGCATGCTCACATCGGCTAGATGCGATCCGGCTCCGTATGCCGTCGCAAGAATTCCCGCTAAAGTCGTCAGTGCCGTCCTGTTCAACGGCTTCCCTCTCTGATAACGCGCTTGAGATTCTAAGACAGAGCCTCCGCGTTCCTCATCCTGAAGATGTTGGTAGACGGCGCGCGCTGTTGGGACGGACACAGAAGCGAGTCCGAGGCGCGCCGCCCACTCAACATATTGAGGGGAATCTAGCCATTCTGGGATGATCATTGCACCGGCCATGGTGCCGATGCCTGCCAACATAGCTCCGACATATTTGTTCCTTGTCGCTGCCTTGAGATAGAGTTCGGTGTTCTTCCGTTTCCCGTTGAGCCAAGCGGCGATGAATTTCAAATATTCTCCTGCTTTTTCCATTCCTGATACTTCAGGATCCACTTCCGGGGGCTCAGGAGTGTGATCCGGGAGGGTTGCAGACTTCTTGTTTTGGCGGTGTCTTGATACTGTATGTGCAAGTTCTGCAGCAATAGGAGGGACAAGAAGGTAAACTAGAGCGGTTTCTCCTTTATCAAGCATGAATTCAAGAGCACTATGGTCTTGGGTTATCGCGTCGATCGCCTTATCAGTCAATGGCTCTAGGCCTCGATCCGCCAGGTAGGCAGTGATGAATTGGGTGCCGTAAACCCATGCCGGGAGGACGAGGCGGTTGTTGATGGATTGCGTCAGGGAGAAGTCATTCGTGTGCTGCCATGCTGTTTTTACAGCTTTGGTGATGCCTTTGGCTGCATCTAATGATTTTCCAGCGATCCGTCTGGGTTTTGATCTTGTCAATGTGCGTCCCAACAAATTAATTATTAAGTGGTGATAACAGTTTGAAATATATAAATCTTTCTATATTTCACTCGTAAGAGTCAAATCATAACATTCATATAGCTTGGAGCTTTCTTGTATTATATGGAGGTAACTCAGCTGCGTGCCACCTTCAAGGTGGAATCCGCATCCAAGCAGGGCAAGTTCTACAATGTCACCTTAGAGCCGCTGCGCTGCGACTGCCCTCATTTCTTAGTCCGGCTGCTGAAAGAAGGGGGGGAGTGCAAGCACATCCTTGCTGTTCGCGATTACCTAACGAAACGAAACAAGGGGCATGCGCAGGATATTAAGGCATATGTGAAGAAGAAAGGAGAAGTTGATGCTCTTGATCTGCTTGATCTGTATTCTGAACAGCTAGTGAATGAGTTATTGCGCTCTGGCGAGTTGATTGAGGAGCATGGAAAAATTCGAATAGTTGAATAATCCCTCCCATCAAAACCTTTAAATGATCCTTAATGAAATAGGTAAATATGGGTGAAAAAAAGGAGAAGAAGGAATATCTTTATAGCACTACTTTCCCCAGTGGAAAAAAGATATATTCTGCAACCTTTCGATTCTTAGGTCCTTTAACCATCATCGGAGGAATTGTTGTTGCACTAAGGGAGAACTTTGTCCCTGGTTTGTTTCTCATCGTATTAGGACTTGCATTTACAGCCTTTGGATTCGCTAAAGTAAAAAAGAAGAGTTCATTGGCTTGACCATTCTCCCTACCCTGTGATTATTTGTTATGCACCAAAACATTTAAATGAAGCGTTGTATGTTTTGGATGTATGAGCGACAAGTCGTTAAAAGAGGAGTTCAGGAAGAAGGCTTCTGCTGATCCTGAGAGCTATTATGCGGTTTCTGTGTTGAAGGAAGCAGGCTTTATCCGCGCGAACTGTCCTTCGTGCAAGCGCTATTACTGGTCCACCGGCAAGAAGACCTGCGGCGATCCTGCATGTTCAGGGGGATATCAGTTCTTCGAGAATCCGCCAGCGAAGAGGAAACTTGATTACATAGAGACCTGGAAGGAGTTCGCAAAGCATTTCAAGAAACTCGGCTATACGCCGATCGACCGCTATCCTGTTGTCGCGCGATGGCGCGATGACACAGATTTCGTGCAGGCGTCAATCTATGACTTCCAACCGTACGTGGTCTCCGGAGAAGTCGAACCGCCAGCAAACCCGCTTGTCATACCCCAATTCTGCCTCCGCTTCAATGACATCGACAACGTCGGCATCACCGGAGCTCATTTCACAGGCTTCGTCATGATCGGACAGCACGCGTTCGTCCCTCCAGAACGCTATGATCAAGCGAAGTATTTCAGAGATATTCATTCCTGGCTGTCTAAAGGCTTAGGATTGCCCAATGAAGAAATAACTTACCATGAGGATGCATGGGC
>JBDRLS010000011.1:0-14509 GCA_043812875.1 Nanobdellota archaeon | reverse complement strand
CCATGCCTAAAAGGGACAAGGATCGCCTTATAAATGTTTTCTACCTTGGCCGCGTAGAAAACCTGGTTCTTTTTGATCCTGGCGGCGTGCTTTTCTGATCACTCACCTTGTCATCTGCCGCTTAAACGGATCAAAAAGAATTTCACCTTATCGGTTTTCTACGCGGCCCTACCCTTGCATAGGCATAAATCTTTATATACTGTTGATGGATAAAAGGCACATGAAACATGGAGGTTTGCTGGTGTTCCTGCTGTTATTGTCGGTCGTGGCAGCTCAGGAAGCGTTGGATGCCTTTGATCTTCCAGGCTTGATTTCCCCACCTCAGATCCCTGATATAGACCAAGAGACCGAAGGATTGCGGGAAATCACCTTCATTCTGCAGGATACTGAAGGAAATGCTTTGAACCAAGCGCATATCAGTATCCAGGTATCAGATGGCACCAACAACGTTTTGCTCAACACATTGCTTTTTTCCCGAGATGGAAGTATCACCTTCAAGGTTGAAGACATCTCCACTAAGGCTGTCCTTACTGCTGATCTCCTCGAAACCCCTGGCTTCGACGGCTACACGACAGTGATGATCACCACCCAAGATGAACAGACAATCACCCTCTTCCCCGTTGGATCGGTCAGGGGCACGGTAACTGATAGGGATGGCCAGCTCATCGCAGACGCCGACATCAAAGCAGAATGCCAAGGCAGTTATGGAGAAGCAGGCTCGATGAAGACAGATGACTATGGAAGCTTTATCTTCAACATCCTCCCTGTAGGAAGTTGTCGTTTTTCTGCGCGGGCAGACCAGGCTGTAGGATTTGAAACCGTCGACATAACAAAAGGGTCATTGGATCAGATCGAGCTCTCTTTTTCGAGAAGCGCGGCATTACGGAACCTCTGGCCGTATCTCTTTATTGTCTTGCTTGCCCTGGGGGGATGGGCACTCTTTGTGTGGAGCATGCGGCGCGCGAAAAACCCCGTTCCCGTCGCTGAAAAACCTTTATCAGAGGGGCCGAGCAGGGCTGATGATATTGTAAAGACGCTGAGGGAGCCTGAACAAGAAGTGGTACAGACTCTTTTATCGTCGGGGAATGAGGCAACGCAGGCTGCAGTCTATCATAAGACCGGCATTCCCAAGACGACTCTTTCGAGATGCATCCAAACATTGGAAGCGAAGCAGATCATCTCTGTCAAGAAGATCGGGAAGATGAAGAGACTCACATTGACGCCTTGGTTCCTGGGTACAGGTAATAAGAAGGCTGTATGAACGATTTCTAGCAGATTGAGGGCCATTGGGTCGAAAAATAACGTTTAGACCCACTCAAGGATTTAATAATCGGTCCACCACCTACTATAGTTGCTTTTCAAAAATGAGTGTGAGATAGCTGCGAGCGAGATGGAAATCTTCGCTTGGATTAAATAAGATCAATGACAACCCAACGGAGGGTGAATAACCATGAAAAATACGATAAAAAACGGAATGATTGTTTTGTATACCATTGTCATGATGGTAGTCATGAGCATGAGTGCTTTTGCGACAAATGAGATTGCGGTCTGCGAAAACCCGTACGCCATTGTCGAAGGCGCGACCTTGATTGTCGGTCAAGGAGATGGTGAGTATGCGGTAAAGGCGGATTATATCAATCAAGATGTTGCTCGATTTGTTGTGAATGGGGAAACGACCAATGCCCTTGCACAATACGAAAGATATACATTGACTGATGGCGCTTCTATCCTCGTTGTTGAGATCAATGCCCTAAACAGCAATGAAAGCCAAGATGAAGTAGAGTTCTGCTTTGATCAAGGACAGGACCTGCCTGAAGGCACATTTGTTGAAAAGGATGATTCCTTTGTCATTGGCCTTGACCTATGTCGACGGACGATGAAGTTCACTGGAGCCAATCATGCAGAAAACTACATTAAGCTAAAGGATCTTGCGACATACGAAACACATGAAGTCGTTTATGATGAGTCACAGGATAATTATGGGTATCATCCGGCAACACTCGCCTTAGGGGGAGTTGATTACAGGTTTGCGTATAGTCAGGAGACACAGCTACTCTGGCTTGTTGATATATTCCCAGGTTGTCCTATTGATGACACTCAGATCGACTCGCTGAGAGAATACTTCGGTCTCAATTATGACATGGATCTTTACATCTATCGGCCTCCCCAATGGGGTGGCTTCAATATCATGTGGGATGATGAGACGTATGCCAAAACCGTTGAAGAAGGCGCAGGTCTAGATATTCATTTCTTGAAGGAAAACAACCTAGATGCTATTGTCTTCGATGTCGAAGCGGATAATAATGAGATCCGCGTGAAAAGGCAATATAGGAACACTGCTTCCCCTGAACGGACGCATCTCGTCCTTGAATTTGACACACCTAAGACAGTGAAAGTGCAGACCATCGGTGGTGCTCAACCACATGGTTATGAGGTAATCACGGGAAAGAAAGTTGATATTCTCCTTTGGAGTCACGTAACCTTAGATGAATGGACTGAGAAAGTCATCACTGTCCAAGAACCGGTCTATGATGTCTTAGTCTATAATGAGATGAGTAATGCTCCGCCTCAAGTAACCCTAGATATCACTCCTTCGCCAGCGAAAATTGACAATAAGGTCACCGCAAAGGCAAGAGTGACCCAGAACGGCAATCCTGTCCCCGGCCTTATAGTCTATTTCCGTAATAACGGCCATGATGGTGTCTTCAACACCTACCCGAGCATCGGGAGAACGGATGCGCAAGGTTATGCGACCATCACTTTTACCCCCCAGACTACTGGTCAGATTGCTATAGGTGCCGCAGCAACAATTAATAAGCAGCATGGTGGGCTTTCAAAATATTTCACCGTCGGACCATCAACAACCGGTGCCGTAACCTTGACTCCCCGTAAGAGCTCTTTTCAAACAGGAGAAACAGTTAATATTGATCTAAAAAATGGACTGAATACACCCATCAGCTTTGATTGGAGCTGCGGTGAGAGACCATTTGAAGTGATTTATTCTGGAGTGTCGTTGAATCTTAGAGATCCTTGTATGGAAGGATGTATGCCTGAGTTGTTAACAACTCTTCAGCCAGGACAGACGAAGACCTTTGTCTGGAACCAATGGTATTACCATTTTGCCTGTGAAGAGCCCATTGATTGGCATGGCACTGCAAGTCCAGGCAAGTATATTGCGCGTGTCAATTATCTTGTCAATGGTGAGGAAAAGCAGATTGAGTCTGCGTTCAATATTGAAGAGCACTCAACCACCACAAAGTACGTACGCCTGAACCAGGATTTCTGGTTGAATGAGGATCAGACAGCAGTGATCACTGACTACAAGAATATGAAGATCGAGTTAGTGGAAACCTATGATAATAAAGTTCAGCTTCTTGTAACACACAAGTATTATCCCATTAAGGTGGAACCTGTTAAGATAGTGCCGGCAAGTGCCGCTCCGAAGAAGATGGGCAATGTTCAGGAGTCAGGGAGTGGGGACTCTGGTGGCGGGGGATCGGCTTCAGTCACCTTTGTTCCGCAGACTGATCAACAATCTGTGACACTTGAACAGGGAGAAAGCAAGACTTTGTTCGGAGCTAAGATCTCCTTGTTAGAGGTAGATGGAAACAGTGCACAATTAAGGGTGAGCAATATTGTTGAGCCAGAGCCGGTCCCCATTGATGTTGTGGACATCGGCATTAACCCGCGTGTCCAAAATGTCAAAGCTGGCGACAGCGCGAATTACAGGATCACTATAAAAGACAATCACAACTGTGAAAGCAATGTCTGCCCGTCATACACCTACAAACTTGAGGCCATTGGTCTTCCGTTTTCACACACACTCCCTAATACAGTAACGATCCCTGCTGGCGGAAAGAACATCATTGACTTAGATATTTACACTGGAAAGGCTCTGCTCAAAACACAGAGCGGGACGTTGATCGCCGTCTCCCCGACAGTCGATGTAAATCAAGTGACGAGATACTGTGCAGAGGAATCTGGAGAGTATGAAGATTGTGTCAAAGAACTAACTGTCGTTGGAGAGACCCAAAACAGCGGTCTGAAAAGGTATTACAACTCTTACCGCTTCGGTGTCCAGGTCAGCACTCAGAACGGTTACACAAAGCTTCTTGACACCGCGTTCGCGACATTGCATGTCAAACAAAAAGACGATCCCTCAGTTGAGGGCAAGATTGCGTTTGATGTGATCAAAGAACGTCAAGGTGAGATCGCGAATATCGGTACTTACAAGCTCAATACTGGTGATACCGCATATGTCTGCGAATCCCAGTCTGGATGTGACAGCGGCGAGAGCCTTTTCAAGATATCTCTCTTGAATCTTGATAGAGGAAATAATCAAGCAGCCTTCGCATATAGCATTGTACGCGGCGGATATGGGAATTTCTGGTTGAAGGAAGGAGATTTTTACACTATGCCTATGGAAGCATCCACTGTAGACAGCTATACCTACCGAATTGTATTAAAGAGCATATCTTTTGAAGAGGAGACTGAGGAAGAAGATGATGTGATCACTCCGCCTCCATTCCCCTCTGAGACAACAGCAATCAATCTCGAGCGGGGCTGGAATCTTGTGAGCTTGCCGAACAAGCTTGTCCAGTTCCTGCCGAGTTCCTGCACCAAAGATAGGAAATTGCTCGGCTTTGTTTATCTTGATGATGAGAAGAGATATGTGACCATCAACAAGGCAAAGGACATCTTAGGCATTGAGTTCAATGAGTATCTTGCAACGCACGCCTTTTGGATTTATTCATTCCAAGGCTGCACCCTGGATGTTGAGACAGAACGCTCCATCAGCTTCACTGAACTTAGCTTGTCAGAAGGCTGGAATCTTGTTCCCATAACCCAGGACCTCATCGGTAAAAGCCTTGCGGAGATCGCGACCACATGCGACTTCCAAAAGGTCTTTACATGGAATGCAGAAGATCAAAACTGGGTCGGGATAGATGAGAACCATGTCTTTGCAGGAAGCGATTTGCTGAATGGCTTTATCGCCCGATCAGGAAACTACTGCGAGTTCGGCGGTGAGATCACCATCGAAGCGATCGTGTAGGTGACAAAATGAGAATCGCCTTAATTATCGCCTGCGTCGTGATCCTATTGGTTGCCTGTCAACCGACAGATACCCAACATCCATCTCCGGTGGACCCACCCCCTGGGAACTTGGCTGGTGAGATCAGCAATATTGATAGCACCTTTGATGACTCAGTCGAGGTTACCCCACCGGAGATACCTTCTTAAGAAGGCTTTCGGTCGAGGTGGGGATGCCGATCTTGGTGAAATAACTAGCGACATTTTTTGCATCCCGTTCCCAATAACTGCAGAATTGTGGGTGCTTCCAGGTCGTCGCCTGGGAAAAATCGATGAGGACAGGTTTTTCATTGTAGTTGAGGATGTTGAACGAAGAAAGATCAGTGTGGACCATTTGTGCATCTGCTAAACGTTTCATTTCCTTGATCAGATCCTTTAGAAATACCAGTGGCTTTTTCGGTTCCTGGTCTTTCAGCTTTGGCGCGTTTATCTCATCACCGATGTATTCTTCCACTAAAACATTATTGCGCCAGGTTATCGGCAGAGGCACCGTAACTCCTGCTTCTCGCGCTTTTAGGAGATTTCGGTACTCTCGCTGCGTCCACGCAAAAATGATCTTCCTTCGGTTCCTTTTCAGACCCTCAAAACGGGGATCTCCTTGAATATAGCTATACATGCGATTGAAATCAGATGTTTCAAGGCGAAAGATCTTTACCACGACAAGCCCTTCATCTTTCACCGCAGTGAAGACATTGCTTTCCTTGCCGATTGATAGTGGGCTCCGAAGCCTCTCAAAATGGCCCTGACTGATGAGATGAAAGATTGTCCGATTCGTGAATGCATCAAACACTGTCTTCATGGTCTTGAACTTCTCGCCGTCTTTGGCCATGAAGGTGT
This sequence comes from Nanobdellota archaeon, assembly GCA_043812875.1. Classification (GTDB taxonomy): domain Archaea; phylum Nanobdellota; class Nanobdellia; order Woesearchaeales; family JAHIVG01; genus JBDRLS01. Next base: position 8,581 of record JBDRLS010000011.1, on the reverse strand, counting down.
AGGAGTGTAGCCGGTTTATAAATCCTATGACCTGTATCGGATACTTTCGGCTGCGTAGAAAACCTGGTTCTTTTTGACCCTGGCGATGCGCTTTTCTGATCACTCACCTTGCCATCTCCTGCTTAAACGGATCAAAAAGGAGTTCACCTTATCGGTTTTCTATGTGACCTTACTTTCGAAACCTTTTTATACAAATCCCCCTTGTCTGTTCTTTACCAGTTATGGCCAGATAAAAGCCTTGGAAGCTAAACCAGACCGGTAAAAGCTCCTGATTAGCTTAAATCTAAGCCATAACAGCCCGTCACGAGAGTACCCATGGGAGCTCACGATAAATTCAAGCCATGAACTTGGGGGTTAGTGTTACGGGCTACACCACCTTTAATAGTCACAAAAATAAAAAAGAGCAAGTTAAATCGCTTACATTCATTCGATTCACATTATGAAGCCTTGAACGGCTATAAGGAAGGTTATACGCCGTTGCAGAAGTCGATTTAGCTTGTTCTAAAGGAGAAGTACTCATGATCATCACTCACTCAAAGAACGTATGATGACTAGATAGTGCTTCTTCTCACTAGGAGGAATAACCATGGCAAAGATAAGCCCTGTTTCATCAAAGTATATTGTTCATGCAACTATCGACATTGAAGGGGTCGTTGACCGTCCAGATGTCATTGGCGCGATTTTTGGCCAGACAGAAGGTCTCCTGGGCGCAGATTTAGAGCTCAGAGAGCTCCAGCGCTCCGGAAGGATCGGCCGCATTGAAGTCAATGTCGACACAAGAACGGGTAAGACCCAAGGTAATATCATTATACCATCTAGCTTAGACAAGGCGGAAACGAGCATTGTTGCGGCTGCATTGGAGATCATCCAGAGAATCGGCCCTTGCAACGCCAAGATCAAGGTCGGGAAGATTGAGGATGTCCGTGTCTCTAAGAGAAGCTTTGTCATCGAAAGGGCGAAGGAATTGCTCAAAAGCCTCATGGAGAACGTCATGCCTGACAGCCAAGAGCTTGCAGATGAGGTAGCTTATTCGGTGAGGGTCATGGAGATCCAGGAATTTGGCAAGGAACGCCTTCCTGCGGGTCCTAGCGTTGATGAGAGCGATGAGATCATCGTTGTGGAAGGAAGGGCTGATGTGCTCAACCTTTTAAAGCATGGCATCAAGAACGCGATAGCGATCAACGGAACAAGTGTCCCCCTGGATATTATCGAACTGAGCAAGAAGAAGACCGTCACCGCATTCGTCGATGGTGATAGAGGCGGAAACCTCATCCTGAAGGAGCTCACCACAGTTGCAGAGATCGATTATGTGACAAAAGCTCCAGATGGCAAGGAAGTAGAAGAGATCACTAAGAAGGAGATCCATAAGGCATTAAGAAGCCGTATTTCCGTTGAGCAGGCAAAGCTTGAACTGAACAGGGAGCCTCAGCCTGCGTATAAAGAGCGTCGGTTCGAGCGCCGCGGCCCGTCTCCTCCCCCTCCTCCGCCTCCACAACCGAAGCGTGCTCCACCGCCGAAATTAAGCAATGACGAGAAGATAAAGTTTAAGGGCATGCTTGAAGATCTTATCGGGACACGGGGAGCTTACATCTTGGATAATAAGCTCACCATCCTCGGGAAAGTGCCGTTCTCAGAGCTTGGATCGACCTTGAAGAGCCTCAGCTCAGGTGTCTACGCAATCATCTTCGATGGTGTCATAGACAGGAACATAACCTCCATTGCAGAGCGGGTCAATGTGAGCTTCCTCGTCGCCATGGAGACCAAGGTGAGGAACAATGAGACAAGATGCACGATGCTCACCGTGAATGATCTTTGATTTTTTTTGAATTAATTTTTTATATGTTAAGGACATGGAGTGAAGAATGAAACGATATATGGTAATCTTATCCATTGTTACAGTTTTACTCATTATTATAGCAATTTTTTTTCTAATTCCTTAGTATGGTTTAGATTAGAGACATACGCTGCCTATGACGATTTTCTCACTAATTTAGCGGTAAAATATGAAAAACCAGCTTTATGTGAAGGGTATATAAAACGGTCCTTTAAAGGAATAAGCAATAGAAATAAAGAGGATTGCCTCTTGGAAGTTGCTGTTGCAACGAAAGACCTTTCTCTTTGTGATTCGTTAAGTTTTAATTCAAGAGGCATGGCGCATCAGATACCGCGACAAGTCGACTGTTACATTCAAATATCTGATCAAGAAGTTCAAGCGGACATTTGTGAAAATGCATCTGAGGAGCAGGCTAGATATCCACGGTATATAAGTCAAAAAGAGGCATGTTTACAGTACTTTGCTAGAAGAGATGGGCTTAGTTATGAGGCCGCCAACAACTAAAAAAGTAATTGAATTATTAAAGAACTTCTAAAAAAAGAGATAAAAAAAATTAACTGCAGCTTCCGACGAAGTCACGCAGCTCTTCCTCAGTCATCGCACCGGCATGGATCTCTCCGCTGCCTGCGCAGACGAACTGGGGGACACCGGGTTCCATGGCATCTGCAAAGCAATCATCGATGACACCCAAGCCGATGTTGACGGTGATGTCTGCGATATGGAAGGGGATGCCTTCGCTGATGAGGACATTGACGGCCGAGTCTGCTTCCTTGCAGAAGGTGCACCAATCCGCACTTGCGGTGTAGTAGATGATGGTATCCATACCGAGACCATGCTCAGCAGCACATCCATCGAGTTCCGCTGGCTGCGTTGGAGGGGCGATCACTGGCATGCTAGGCGTTTCCTCTTCAAGATAGTTTGTTATCTCTGCCCGTGCACGGAGCTGTGACATGTAGGTTTCATACGCGGCCTTTTGCTTTTCGAAGAGCAGGATGCGCGCGATATCATCATGGACATCCTCAAGGGGTGCAAGTTCGCCGCTTTCCTCATAATAGGCCATGATTTCATTCTCTGAAACCTCGAGGCCGTTGAAGACCGTCTGATTGAGAAGCCGTGCAATCGCCAGCTGTTCTTCTAGCTGGTCACGCAGATCGGCGATAGTGAGGTTCTGCTGAGCCAAGAGCCTCTCGAATTCCTCGGGTGAGGGAAACTGCGATTGCATAGACTCTATCAAGTCAGAGACCTCTGCAGAGGAGATTGCGATGCCTTCTTCCTCAACCTGTTCGATGAGAAGCTCACGTTCAATGAGCTGATTCAAGACAGTGGTTTTAGGATAGAGTGAACGATATTCTGGAGGAATGGAGGAATATTGTTCATCTACTTCAGCCATCATAATCTGTTTGCCATTGACGAGCGCTGCCACCTCACCTTCCTCTTCAGGCTCATTGGGAACCGAGGGAAAGAGCTTGTCTGCGAAGACGATGAGGAGCACCACACCAACAATGATCACCAGGCCGATGAAGAGATAAAGGCCTGTATTGCCGCCTTCTTTTTTTCTGCGCCTTCGTTTCTTAGGATGGATTTCTTCTTCCTCTTCTTCGTCGAGATCTTCGTAGAATAATGAGTCGTCATCTTCTTCAGGCTTTTTCGCCATAGCGTTCACCTTTTACCATTTTAGAATGATACCAGATCATAAGAGTGTTAAAAGCAGGGAATTAATAAAGGTTACGGATTTTTCAGCATTGTTCTGTAACTACAGTCCGTGAGTGCGCGGTAAAGATAATTGCCAAAGGTTTATAAGGCCCCGCTCTCCCTGAGGGATCATGAAGGATATTGTGATTGGCCGTGTCCATGACCTTGGTGACCAAGGGAGGATTCTTCTGGGAAAACATTATGTGAGGATGGGACAGACAACCTCCCTTTCTAACCCCATTTATCTCGATGTGGCATCCAGCCATGTGGTATTGGTCGTCGGCAAGAGGGGAGGGGGAAAGAGCTACACGCTCGGAGTCATTGCTGAAGGCATGGCCAATTTGCCGCCAGATGTGAAAAACAATCTTAGTGTCGTCATCTTGGACACCATGGGGATATTCTGGACCATGAAATATCCCAATCTGCAGGATAAGCAGCTTCTTAACAGCTGGGGCCTTGAGGCTGAAGGCCTCGGAGTGCAAATCTACACGCCATTAGGCTTTTATCAAAAGTATAAAGATCAGGGCATCCCTACTGATTTCCCGTTTTCTGTGAAGCCTTCTGAGCTTGATGGCGCTCAATGGTGCCAGACCTTTGGCATTTCTCAAACCTCAGAGATAGGGGTCCTTATTGAGAGGACCATTGCTGATCTTGAGGGGAATTTCAGCATGGAGGACATAAAGCTGGCTGTCAAGAAGAATCCATACAGTGAGAAGACAGCAAAAGAGGCTGCCGTTAACCTGTTCTCCCTCGCCGATTCTTGGGGCGTCTTCGACACCAAGGGGACCCCCATCAAAGAACTGGCTCAGGGTGGCCAAGTTACTGTCTTGGATGTGAGCTGTTATGCCACCATGGCAGATGGGTGGAGAGTAAAGGCTTTGGTCGTCGGCATTGTCTCCCAGAAGCTATTCGAGCAGCGAATGAATGAGCGTAAGGCAGAGGAATTTGATATGATCCATCAAGCGAGCAGCTTCTCTGATGAGGAACAGCAATCATCTCCTATGGTATGGCTCATCATCGATGAGGCTCATGAGTTTCTCCCGCTAAAAGGATTGACCCTCGCATCCTTTCCTCTCATGACAATTTTAAGGGAGGGAAGACAGCCAGGCATCTCCTTGGTCATGGCGACCCAGCAGCCAGGGAAGATATCTCATGATGCCATGACCCAGGCAGATACGGTGATCGCACATAGGATAACCGCCAAGATCGATACTGAGGCGTTGGGCGCGCTCATGCAGTCCTACATGAGAGAGGGCCTTGATGTCCAACTTGATCATCTTCCGAGGACCAAAGGGGCTGCATTGATCTTTGATGATACGAATGAACGATTATATCCTTTACAGATCCGCCCGAGGTTCACCTGGCATGGTGGCTCTGCTCCAATCGCAGTCCATCTGAAGAAAAAACTCTTCGAGTTCTCGGAAAAATAACGGTCTCATCGAGATAACCTTTTTATATCTTCTTTACTTACCCTGATGCATGGTATTCAGCAAATCTTTCCCCAAGCGAGGCGATTCCCGCACCTATCCCGAATGGATTGAGATCACCTTGACTGATGAGGAAGAGAAAGCAGTTGAGGATGCCGCGAGAAAGGATAACATCCGCCTGTTGAAGGAGTGCATTGATGATGCACAGAGTATTGTCAATGATAAGAAACTGAAGCCCTTTCAGAACGATCTCATGCAGCTGGCGAAGACCTTGTTTGATAAGCAGGCCTCCCATGTCGTCTTCTGGAAAGAAAGCAAGTGCAAGGAGAAGTTCGATAAGCTGCACTAACGCTTGAGATGGCGCAGGGTATTGGCCATGAACGGAAGGATATAAGAATCAGTTGGCCGGACGTGCCAGTAAAGACGGCTCTTATCATAGCAAGTGGAGACGATTTGAAGGCTGCCTAATTTCTCATGGGTGAGCAGCGCAGAAAAAAAAGCATCATCGATCTTTGCTGGCGCGACATGTTCCTGAGCCGATAGAGAAGAATGGAGAACAGCATGATGCTTTCCAAGTGCATTGCGCAAATCTGTGAAGACAGTCCTGAGTGTCGCATATGATGGATGTTGATTTCCTGAAATTCCTTCCATCTGTTCTCTGTAGGTTTCCACTGCAAGAGAAAGAAGAGGGACAGGCAACACGGTCCGATGTCTGCCAATCTCTTCGAGGATGTGTCTGGTCACGTCGCGGCTCGACTGGGGATGATCGCTTTCCTTAGCGAGTTCATCGAGCAATCTTGGTCGATGGACATACAAGGTTATAGGAAGCTCCTTTCTGCCATAATCACCAAGATGTGCGCTTGTCTGCGCCCATTCTGCCATCATGTCTGTCGAAGGGACTGATTTTTTTTCTAACGCATGTGCATACAAAGATTCGCCTTCTGCAACGAGAGAATTCGCGAGAGAGATCATCCCAACCCATACCTTTTTGCCGGTCTCTTTCTGGAAGGCCATCGCGTCGCTGATCAATGAGACATCTATCATCTCTTTTCCAGTGAGATAATGCTGGCCAGGAAACTCTCCGGTGTACGATCGTCCAGCTTGGGAATAATGATGTTGGTTGATGTTCATATCCCACATATGCTTGCGCATCTCGCTTCGCGTCCGGATATAGAGCAGATCAGGTCGGCCTCCATCCAATGTCCCGAGACGGCCCTTGTCGATGAAATATGCCCCAAGCGCTGGTAATTTTCTGCGGGTCTTGCCCAATGCCAGATTGATGCCTGCCTGGAAGAGAGGCATGGGAATTCTGTTCATATAGAGCGCCCAACCTAAGACGACTTGATCAAGATTGGATTGGTGATCGCTTGAGGTGATGAGTGGCGCTGAATGAGATAGGCGGCGTAAGGTTTTCAATGTTCCTGGCTCTTCTTCCATGACCTGTATTTTTCTCGTGATATGACGATATTTCCATCCTGCGAAGAATGCAGTCAACGCAAAGATGTGAGGATTAAAGCGGGTATACATGAGATCAAGATCATCATGGACTCGTCTCCTTGCATAAGCATGAATATGTTCATCTTTGCGGATGAGTCCAGCTCCGTTCGTTTCACCATTCAACTCTTGCCAATGTGACTGCAGACTGACGAGTGTAGAAAGATCCTGTTCAATGGCTGAATTTTGCTCTTCTCTTCCAAGAAGGCCTTCTAGCTGTGTTCTGTCAAGAGCAAGCGCTTGCTTGACGACCTGCAGTCCGAGAGTGCCGTCACCGAACGATTTAGTCATTCGGTTGGCGATGATATCAATATGGCCTTGCCGATTTACCATTGCAGAAGAGGAAAAAGATTTCGCTTAAATGCTTACCGCTTTTTCCTGTCCATAGAGAGTTCCGCTTCTGACGGCCCGTAGGTCATAGAGATCATCGATGCGATGAACATGAGGATGAATACCAGGAGAAACGAGAAACCCATTGATCTCCACCGAGGATAGACGATAAGCAGCGAGATGACCATCCCCATGATGCTGGCTATCATGAAGGTTCCTGACAGCGGCGCGACTTTCATGTGATGCATGGTCTGTTTTCAGCATCAGACGTTTATAAAGCTTTCTAAAACCGGGGGGTTTTAGAAAATCAGGTCCATTTTGGCCTTAGCATTAATTTTCCTTAGGTGTTTGCTGATTGGTCCAACAGCTTTCAAAGCCAAAATGAATTTCCCTTTATAGATTTTCTACAAACCCTAAAACCGGATGAACCTGAACTGTTTAACCTTCTTCCGCGCAGAGATGATTTCTCTTTCTAATGTTGTGAGATAATCAGAAATGATATTGCAGCAGTGCTGCTTGTCCTCGCCGCAGAGCAGTGTCCCCGCTTTACAAACCTTATAGGTCTTGTCAAGCTTTGTATCATCTTCGATGAGATGCTGTTTATAGAGCTCGAAGATCATACATTTATCTGGTTCCCCGCCGAGCTTGCGCTGCACTTCAATAGTCTCCCTGCCGCCGGTCAGCGCCCGTTTGATCTTTGAACAGGCGCCATTTGATTCTTCCGGAAGCTCGATGCATGTGTGAGGGATGGATTTGGACATCTTCAGTTCTCCGTCGAGCGAGGGGGTGTATTTATGATACAAAGAAGAAGGGGGGATATACTTCTTGGCTTTCATCCGTGAAACCACATCCCGAGTAAGGCGGATGTGAGGATCTTGGTCAATGCCCACAGGGATGATGCCGGGCATGCGCTCATTGAATTGAGGGAAGAGGATGTCACCGACTTGCGTCGTCGCTGCCATGATCCTTCCAGGATCTGCAATACCATAGACTGCCCGGAATTCGTTGAGGGTGATTTTCTTCGCGGCCTCGTAGGCGAAATGGATGACCTGCTTGTTCTCTGATTGGAAATAGACATGGGTCTTCTTTGGGTCCAAGCCGATGGCGATATATGCAGGCAGGTGGAAGTCGTACGCGCGTTTCTGCGCCTCCTCCAGACTCACTCCGCGTGTGGTCGCCGCCTCGAGATCCGCGACGAGGATGAACGTATGCGCTCCATGCTCTTGGAAATACTTGATGTTCTCCACGACCATCTTCGTGCCGAAATGGATCTTGTCTGCTGTGGGCATGATGCCTGAAAGGACATAGTATGGCTTCTTCTCCTTGATGCATGCAGCGATCCGCTTCAAATCCCGGCCGGCGAATACTGTGCCGCGCCGCATCAACCTGTTTGGGTCCGGAAAAATATCGCTAAATGCTTCTAGACCGAAGTCCTTGATCACCTTCTGGTAATCCTTCACCAATTCCGAGCCGTACGGGTCGATGTTCATGGCAGAAATGGGACAAAGGGTGTTTAAAAAGGTTTTGCAGGGCTGAGGAGAACTGCGCATACTTCCAGGGTGGCGGAGGGGGTTGGTGTGTCGGGAGCAGAAAAGCATCAGGTGTTTGGATGGAGGGGGAAGGCGGGAAGATTACTGATAGAATGAAACGCAAACACTCCCACCGAGTTTTTCGAATAATTCTGTGTAAGGCTTGTAGCCTTAGGTAGGTGAGGAGGTTTTGGCGTAGTCCTATGATGAGAGCATCTTTAAACTGATTGTCTTCTCTTTGACTGTGTGTGTGGATGATGCCTGCTCGTGTTGCT
>JBDRLS010000010.1:0-2614 GCA_043812875.1 Nanobdellota archaeon | reverse complement strand
AGCAAATTGGTAAGTGTGTTGAGAAGGAGAAGAAATGCAGAAGATCCCTCTTAGTAATTCTCCGAACCATACATTTTCAGTAACATTATCTGTCAATGGAAGGAATGCTGTTTTTGAATTCTTTCTTTCGTATAATGAAGTTGGTGAGTATTGGACTCTTCGTATAAAGGACAGTTCAACTGGGACAGTAATTCTTGACAGTGCTCCTTTGCTTACTGATGAATATCCTGATGCAAACTTCCTTTCTCAATATGATTATTTGAAGATAGGCAATGCATACATTGTAAGAGCAGCTCCTGCTGATACAGATTTTCCGGACAATACAAATCTTGGAAGCTTATTTTTGTTGGTCTGGGGAGACAATACTGAGTATTATGAAGCATCTTCTCTTGCTGAAGCGGTTGCGATAATTGAAAGTCTTTTAGATGAAGGTAGGCCGTATGGCATAATAAATGTAAAAGGTGATCCTGGTGCGCCAGGTGTTAGCATTAAAGGCGAAGAAGGCGACCAAGGTGATCAGGGATATCAAGGTCATCAAGGAAATCCTGGAGAATGGAGTGGTGGGTATTGGCATGTCCAAAGTGTGGCAAGTGCAACTTGGACAGTAGCCCATAATCTTGGATCGAAGTATGTCGTAGTAGAAGTCATTGGCGCTGGAGATCAGTCAATAATTCCACAAAACATTACATTTATTGATGAAAATAGTTTAATAATTACTTTTAGCGAGACAGTATCAGGAAATGCTGCTATTTCCATAGGAGGAAAAGTAGGTGACCAAGGAGACCAAGGAGATGCGGGTACCTCAGATATACCAGGACCTCAAGGTGACCAAGGAGATGAAGGTCCACAAGGTGACCAAGGTAACCAGTCTGATGTAGAAGGCCCACAAGGTGACCAGGGTAGTCAAGGCAATCAAGGAGACCAAGGAAATCAAGGAGACCAAGGAAATCAAGGAGACGAGGGTACCTCAGATGTGCCAGGTCCTCAAGGTGATCAAGGAGATCAAGGTGATCAAGGAGATCAGGGTGATCAAGGAGATCAAGGCGCAGACACTGCCGGACTTCCAACAGGTCATATTTCTGGCCTCATCCTTTCACATGATGCCGACGCCGAGCACGATATTAATGTGACAGCGGGAAAGGCACGGGATGCCACCGACACTGTGGACATGGTTCTTGCATCAGAAATCACCAAAAAATTTGACGGTGAATGGGCGGTTGGGGATGATGCAAACGGATTTGCAGCTGGAGAATCACTTCCTGCATCCGGAACAATCCATTTATGGCTTATCAAGCGATCTGATACGGGTGTTGTGGATGTCATGGCTAATGATCATGCTACTTCCGCCCTATCTCCTGCGTTGCCGACCAATTATGATTATAAACGGTTAATCGGATCTTATCGGACAAATGCTTCTAACAATATCATTAATGGTGATTGGTGGGGGACAAGTAACAACAGAACATTCATGTATGACACGCCGATATTGGATGTAAATGCAAACAATCCAGGTACTTCTGCGGTTACTGCTGCACTGAGTGTGCCTTCCGGCATAGCGGTCAGGGTTATTTTCAACACGGGTATTACATATAACAATTCGATGTCTCTGGTATATGTCTCATCGCTTGATAATATAGATGTTCAGGCTTCTTTAACAGCAGCTCCACTTGGTACTGTTCAGGGTTCCCGTATTCATGGGCCACATACTGTTATGTCTAATTCATCAAGTCAAATACGTTACCGTGCGTTGGTGTCCGGGGCTGGAGATGTGTTTATGATTGCCACTCTTGGTTGGGAGCAAACCCTATAAGGAGGTTTTATGCGTTACTATGGTTTAGATATAAACGGAAAGATAAAAGGAAGCTATGCTGTCCGCAACCCAATATGGTTCTCCATCTCCTTGAAGACGCTCCCGACGAGGAAAGCAAGCGAAATGGAGTTCCAGGCTCTGCATGGGTGCCGGATCAGGATAAGATTGATGCTCGGCTTGCAGAGGAAGCACGGATCGCAGCCAAGGCCCAGGCATTCTTGGACAATCTCCCCTCGTGGGCGCAGATCGAGGCAGCCGTGGACAATATCGGTTCGCTTGCTGATGCGAAAGCGTTCCTTAAAAAACTTGCCCGCGTAACGTATTGGCTGGCCAAAGACACCGCAGATTAAGAGGTGTTTTTATGGACCTTGAGAACACTGAGGAACGGATCAGGTTTTTGAAAGAAGCGGATGAGGATTTCCGTATGAGTTTATGGAATCACTCAATGACTTGGACACCTTTTGAGAAAATAAAAGTTGTGAAGGAGAAAGAAGATGCTCAATGGAAACAGCCCCATGTTCAATAAGATTTTGGTAGGAATTGTCGTTATCCTGGTTTGTAGCTGGGTCACTTACGTTTCTGTTAAGGGAGTCTCTTTAGATGCTCAGGTAGCAGGGATTAATACCAGAGTATCAGTCCTTGAAGTGATTGCATCTACTATCAGAGAGGATGTTAGGGATATCAAAATCTTGATAACAGAGGTCCGGAATGACCAGAAGAGGGCAGAGCGGAGGGATAACAGGTGATAGCTCATGTAATTCGACTGGAAAAATCCGACCAGGGTATAATAGGCGTCTTACTCAT
>JBDRLS010000009.1:0-8624 GCA_043812875.1 Nanobdellota archaeon | reverse complement strand
CTTTCATACTTGATGCGTTCTTTCGGAATATCCCTTGCAGTGAGTATGTTCACAGTCTCCTCGATCATTGGCCAGAGTCCGCAGAGATAGAACATCCCACTAAACTCCTTCGGTACATGTTTTTCAATGAGGATCTGCACTCTTCCTTTCTCTCCATAAGTGGGGTCCCTCGGCCGGGAGACGATGCGGTGATAATGGAATTGTTCATGCTCATCTGCCAACTTTTCGAATTCATCTGCAAACAGCACCTCGTCCTCATATCGGCAGCCAGCGAGGAGCGTCATCTCTTTCTCATACCCCTCCTTCAGCAGCGTCGGGATCATCCCTCTGAATGGAGCGATGCCTGTTCCTGTGGCGATGAACACCTTATCTCTATCAAGATCCTTTTCTTTGATCACAAAATGTCCCAGCGGCCCTAATGCGGCAACTTTATCGCCTGGCTTCAATGCGTGCAAGAACGTCGATCCTGGACCGTTGTCGACGAGCTTTACACAGATGTCGATATGCTCTTTATGTAACGGGCTTGAAGCGATGGAATACGATCTTCTGAGCGGTTTCTCTCCTGGGATGGTCAAGGAGACGTACTGACCGGCCTCGAAGCCCCAGTCCTTCGGAGTCTTGAAGCGGATGTTCTTCACTGTCGGTGTGAGCGTGAACACCCCTATGACTTCGATCTCGAATTTTGTCGGCTTGATCATACTCGACCAATCTTCCCACTCTCTTAATAAACCTTTTGGCAAGTTTATTATATCAGTATATCCTCCATCCTTTAATATGCCAATCGAAGACATGCTTCCTGCTGAATCTGGATCATATAAATATGTGATCATTGAACATGAAGGCCAATATCATTTAGCTACAGGTTCGACGAATACTGGACATCCATTAATAGCACAAGCATTTTTTAAGGAACTTGGGGTAATAGGAAATCCGATTGCAATTGGACTAGGTTTTCGTGAACTCGGGGGCAAAGGAGGGGGCACCCTTGATTGGGATAAAGAAGGGAATCATGTCGTTTATCATGGTGGCAGCATGTTTAGAACTCCCAGCAAAGAGGATATTGATAACCTAATGAACGGAAGCGAAATAACCTATGAAGCTCCCTTAGATGAGCCTCCAGTGATTCCAGGAGTGCCTAGCGATCGTTATGGTCGTCCTTTTCAAATATTTTAAGAGAATGGGTTCCCGCAGCCGCATTCATTGTTGGCATTTGGATTATTAATCTTGAATGCAGAGCCCTGCACTGTCTCGACCCAGTCGATCTTCGCTCCTTTCAGAAGATACCTCGTCTTCTTGTCAATCGCGACCTTGACACCCTTCTTCTCAAGGACGAAATCATCTTCCTTATCCTTGCTATCCAGCATGAAATTATAGCTCATGCCTGAGCAGCCTCCTTCGACGACCTCGATGCGGAAGAACAACCCTTTTTCTTTCTGCTCATCGATGACTTCTTTGATCCGGCCAAAGGCTGAATCCGAAACGTGGACTTCCTCCCCCTCTTTGATCTCTTTCTTCGTCTCCTCAACGACACGGTTTGCTTCGTCGATCATCTTGGCCATGATTCTCTCATCCATGCCGTGTCCCCTGCATCCCTGCTCAATGGTCTCCCAATAGGCGACATGGCACCCGACGCAATGCAGCCCGAATTTCAAGAACACATTGGCTACCTGAGGATATGCCTTGACCGCGTCACCTATGGTCATGTCCTTGTGGATGAGTTCCTTTTCGACGAGTCTTGCCATTCGGATCACGATGGTCTCATAGATAAGATATGGTAAGCCTTGGTCGATAGCAATATAAAAAAGTTTTTGTTACGAGAGGCCAAAGTTTTATAAATATGGATTCAATGGAGGATTCCATGGAAAAAGAGCCAATGATGATCGTTCTCTTCGGGCCGACGGGTGATCTCTCCCGGAGGAAACTCATTCCCGCTTTATTCAATCTCTACACCACGGGAGCGCTTCACGAATACACGACATTCGTCGGCGTGGGAAGACGCAAGCTGACGAAGGAAGAATTCATCACCCTCCTCGACTCCGAATCATATATCCCCCATCTCAAGAGAGATGCGTGGAAGACATTCCTCAGCAGGCTGCATTACCAGGCCATTGATTATGGAACCAAAACCCCCGAAGAATTGAAAGAGGCGCTTGATAAGATCGAGCACGACCACGGCTGTGGCAACAACAAGCTCATGTACCTCGCCCTTCCCCCAGACATCTTTTCCCAGTCCGTCGATCTCATCAAGAGGAGCGGCATCCTCAAGGGCGAAGGCTGGAGACGCATCGTGTTCGAAAAACCGTTCGGCACTGACTTGAAATCTGCGAAGCATCTCAACAAGAAAGTCTGCAAGGTCTTCAAGGAAGATGCAATCTTCCGCATCGACCATTATCTCGGCAAGGAGCTCGTGCAGAACATCATGGTGTTCCGGTTCGCGAATGCCCTCTTTGAACAGACCTGGAACAGCCATTTCATCGATCATGTACAGATCACCATCGCTGAGCAGGACGGTGTCGAGCAGCGCGCCGGCTATTATGACCAAGCTGGTGCGGCGAGGGACATGCTTCAGAGCCATCTCCTCCAGCTGCTCATGTTCATCGCCATGGAGCCGCCGAAGTCATATTCAGCTGAAGACATCAGGACAGAGAAGATCGTCATCCTCAATGCCCTGCGGGGCCCGAAGAAAGGATGCATCGTCATCGGCCAATATGAAAAAGGGAAGATTGAAGGCAAAGAAACACCAGGCTATCGCGCAGAGGAAGGCATCCCCGAAGACTCAGCCACCGAAACGTTCATCGCCTTGAAGGCCGGCATCAACAATAAGCGATGGAAAGAGGTCCCCTTCTATCTGAGGACCGGGAAGCGCATGGCCAAGAAGTACGCAAACATCGACATCATCTACCGCGATGATGCCTGCACGCTTTTCTGCGGGGAGAAACACACACACCAGCCGAACAGGATATCCATCCGCATACAGCCGGATGAAGGCATTTCGGTGACCTTCAATATCAAACCCCCTGGCGCTGAACTCAAGCTCTCTCCAGTCACCATGGACTTCTGCCACACCTGCCTTTACGCTTTGAACACGCCAGAAGCATATGAGACCCTCTTCCAGGAGATCATCAAAGGTGACCAGACCTTGTTCCCCCGCTGGGACAGCGTCGAGGCAAGCTGGAGGTTCATCGACCAGATTGAGAAGCTCATCAAGTTCAGCGCGCCGAAGACCTATCCTTCAGGCTCGTTAGGTCCGAAGGAAGCGGACGAGTTATTAGAGAAAGACAAGCGGAAGTGGATCAATCCGTAATCAGCTGATAAGGTATCTTCATCTGCTTTAATTTTTTCTCCAAGGCATTCCAGAAGCGAAAATAAAGGCGATGACGCCTCTCTCTTTCTCCGGGGGAGAGCATAGATTCCACTGATTCGTGGGAGGGACGGAGCACAGTCCTTTCAACATCTAAATTTTTAGCGAAGATGAATCAATCAGGGTCATGAGTGTTAAACCTTCTTCAAAAACTGGATATCCTCGTGCTGCAGCATCAAGCCGGATTTACACCCGGCCTCCACCCTAATAGGGGGCTCTGTTGAGGCAGAAGGCAGCTAGTCCTGGTATATCATAATCATCATAAAAAGTAAGGATGCGTTCGCCTTCCCCTGCACGTTTCACGGCTTTCGCATGGGCTTCTGCACAAAGGCATTTTTCACCTATCATTTCCCTATTCTCTTCTTTAAGTTCGTTGTCGAGGAATGTGGAGAAGGGGACAATCTAGAACACTGGCGCATCGCTTTCCACTGGCTTCAGATCATCTATTTGAGGGATGAGCGCCATTAACTGATCTTGCGTTCCCTCCTGATATGCCCTTAGCGCTGACATAAATATCGGATGTGACCTCATATCAGCTTCTAAACGCTCAACTTTCCTATACCCTGCTTGAAGATTTGTTGCATCTGGATCCTCATCAGGATAATCTTCTCCGAGGATATCCCCTGCTTCATGAAAATTCACCTCAATACCCCTAATTCTTTGACAAATTACGTAGATAACGTTCGAAAAACTGTATGAGTAAGCCCTCTTTCAGAGGAGAAAGAAAGATTGTATACCTTATCAAGGCGTTTTCCAAGTTCACATACTTCTTTCCGAGGGAGCTGTCTGACAATTAAGTTGGTGATCTCTCCTCATTAATTAACATTTACTTTTTATAAGTAAAAACAAAAAGATTTATATATCAGTATACAGATACCCACACTCCACTCTGGCCTATAGCAACAGAGGGCAATAGCGAAAACAGGTGATACTCAATGAGAAAAATATGCGTCATCAATCAAAAAGGTGGAGTAGCGAAAACAACAACAACGGTAAACTTGGCCGCGGGATTGGCAAGGCAGGATAAAAGGGTCCTCATCCTCGATCTGGATGCCCAGGGCAATATCTCAAGCTGCCTTCCAACCACATCCATGAAAGACATGTTCAGCTTCCTCCTCGAGAATGCTGACATCGGCGAATGCATCACCCCTATGGGAAAGAATCTTGATGTGGTGAGAAGCAATGCTTCCCTCGCCCAGGCAGAGGTCCTTCTTTCGAGAGAACAAGGGCGCGAGTCAGTGCTCCGTCGACGGATGGAGTCTGTGCAGGGATATGATTACGTGCTCATTGATTGTCCTCCCTCGTTGAGCCTTCTCAACCAGAATGCCATGCTCTACGCAACAGAAGCGATCATTCCAACAGCCTGTGAACCCCTAGGATTCGAAGCGGCAAAAAAGATGGGCAAGATCTTCCAAGAGCTCAACGAGGCATTTGACCATAACATCAAGATCTCAAAGGTTCTTCCGACATTTTATGACCAGAGAAACAAGATCTGCAAGCAGACCTATCGGGACATCCAGAATGAGTTCTATGAGCTGACAGCAGACCCCATCCACACCTGCAGCAAGCTCAAGGAGGCTCCGCTGAAGAAGATGTCGATCTTTCAGTATGCAAAGAATGCGCAGGCCGCGAAGGATTATCAGGCATTGGTAAAGGCAGTGCTCCGCGACGAGGCTAAATTCCAGGAAGTCGGAAGTTCGTCAGTAGCAGAGGAAGTCGCTTAGATGAGGATTCCTGGCTCTTCTTTTTTTTCTTTGAAGTGTTTGCTTAAGACGATTTCTCTTCCGAGTATCCATTTCCAAAGGGAAATAGCAGGACCTATTTGAGGATTTCTCTCATGAAAAGCTATAAATACTCATTGATTTGAAAGATCAACATCAGAGGTGATCACATGACCCGAAAAGAAATCTATCCTATCCTTATCATCATTGCGATCTTCGCCTTTTCCTTTTACCTCTATCCCACTGCTCCAGATGAATTGCCGACACATTGGAATGCGCAGGGCGAGGTGGATGACTATGGCTCACGGTTCACAGCTCTATTCTTGATGCCCCTCCTCATTGTCTTCGTCTATCTTATGTTGTTATTTCTCCCCAAGATGGCTGTCTTCAAGAAAAACATTGACCAGCTGGAGCCGCATCTCTACGGCCTAAAAATGGTCATCATCCTTTTCTTCGCTGTCATATGGTTCGGCACCATCGCCCATCTCATAGGTATCCCCATTGACATGACCTATCTCATCGGCATATCCATCGCCGGGCTGTTCTATTACCTCGGCGACTTCCTGAAGAACGTGAAACGCAACTATTTTGTCGGCATCCGCACGCCTTGGACATTATCTTCAGATCTTGTCTGGGACAAGACCCATCGCCTCGGCAGCATCACCTTCCGCGCGAATGCGGTCATCATTGTCTTAAGCCTTCTCTACCCATTGATGCTCTTCCCTGTCATGCTCATCACAATATTTGCCAATGTGGTGTTTCTGCTGGGGTATTCGTTTTATGTCTTCAAGAAGGAGAAAAATCCAAGACATTAGCCGGAAATCGTTCAGCTTTTACTCACAAATATTTATAAATTCATACTTCGGCATGAATCTTCGGCATGAATAGAAGACCATCCAAAATATTTAAATATAAGTTATACATTGTATAATCTGGTGGTCGTGTGCCTGAGGTCGAATGCATGGCTCGAAAATGGGGAAATTCTCTTGGAATCATCCTCCCAAAGGAACTCGTTGAACAGGAAGGGATAGAAGCAGATGATAAGGTTGTCGTCGAAGTAAGGAGAGCGCGACGTGTACGTGATTTCTTTGGTTTGCTTCCTCAATGGAAGGTCAATACACAAAAAATGAAGGATGAATTACGTAAGGGATGGGAATGAAGGCTTTTTTCTTCGATACCCACGCACTCATTGAATTAGTGAAGGCAAATCCATACTATCGTAAATATGGCGAAGCACTCATCTTGACTTCACAGCATAACCTCATCGAATTCTACTATTCTTTGATCCATGATTTTGATGAGAAGACAGCAAAGGCCGTCTATTACCATTTCAAGGAATGTGTTCAGGTCGTAAGCGATGATATCAATTTCGAAGCCATGGAAATGAAGAAGAAATGCAAAAAAAGAAATTTATCGTATGTCGACTGCATTGGTTATATCTCTGCAAAACAACAAAATATCAAGTTTCTCACCGGCGACAAGGAATTTGAGCACATGCAGAATGTTGAGTTTGTGAAATAATGGCAGTTTCAACCATCGCGCCTATTCAGGCAAGAAATATTCATTCTGCTCATCAGAGTAAAACGTGTTTCCCTGCTCTTTCATCGGCTGAACAATTGCAGAGGGATTGACTGAAAACCCTGCAACCCCCCCATACTTAGCTTGTTCCTGACTTGGAGGGCCGAAGGCTATATAGAGCTCAGTTGCTAAAATCAAGGCAGCGAGGGCATTAAGCGCGATAATTTCTCCCTTTCCGAGTTCTCTGCCATTCCTCGTTGTTTGTTCATCGCTTACAGTCGGTGGGAAAGGAGACTCTTTTTGACGGGATTTCCATGCTCGCCGCACAAAGTCTGTCAACCCTGACTTTAATATGGTGTTTGTCGGATCATCCATGAGAACAGGAGAACGATATCTCTTATATTAATGTTTCTCCGAAAATGATTTAAAGAGAACCCTGATATCAGCTTCCGTATGGGGCTGTAGTGTAACTTGGTATCATTGAACCTTCGGGGGGTTCAGATCGGGGTTCAAATCCTCGCAGCCCCATGTCTTCCCGTTTTGGCTTTTTTTCGAGATAATATCCGTAAAACATATAAATATGTTATTCCTACTTTTCTCTATGTCAGAAATCGAAACAGCGCGGATGTCAAATAGAGGACAAATAATCATTCCCATAGAAATCCGTAAACACATAAATGCAGAAGACAACACTCTTTTCACTCTCTATCCACTGGATAAAGACACTATCATCATGAAGAAATTCGATTCTTCGGCCATGCTAAACGAATTCCGGAGAATCCATGCAAGCATTAAAAATAAGATGACTACTGAAGAGATCAATGAAGAGATTCACGCTGCACGAGGAGAACTCAGAAAAGCTAAAAGTCGTTCTTGATACAAATGTGATTGTCTCTGCAGCATTTCATCATAACAGAATTCCTGCTTCAATTCTTCGATTAGTTATCAAGAGAAAAATCATCAATTATGTGACTGTTAGTATGATTAAGGAACTCTTACAAGTATTCAAGCGACCAGCTATCCTTCAGAGAATCACTGAAAAAGATTTAGATTATGTGAAAAACGCAATACTCGCCATTTCCGTTGGTATAACCCCCCTAGAATATTTTCACATCATAAATGAAGACCCTGACGACAATAAATTCATAGATTGCGCAATAGCTTCTGGAGCAAAATACATCATTTCTGGAGATAGGCAGCTTCTCAACATCAAGCAGTTTCGAGATATTCGAATCTGTTCACCCACAGAGTTTGTATCAGAACATCTTCTTCATTCAATACGATCCCCTCCATATCGCAGCCCTAAGTTTTCCCAGAGTTAATTCATCACTATTTAGTGGTCAAATACAGAAAACTTTATAAAGAGCAGATCCAACACTGAGACTATGACCCTTGAACGCTTAGAGGACTATTTAAAGAAGATCCATGAAGCACTGGCAGAGATCAGTCCAGAAGATGATCAAAGATTTATGAATGA
The DNA here is from genome assembly GCA_043812875.1 of Nanobdellota archaeon. GTDB lineage: Archaea > Nanobdellota > Nanobdellia > Woesearchaeales > JAHIVG01 > JBDRLS01. The sequence continues at coordinate 547 of JBDRLS010000009.1, read as the reverse complement.
ACTAGGTATAACTGATAACTATCGTATTCTTATTGACTTGCCTTATGATAAGGCTCAAACATGGCTTGCGGGCATTGATCAAATTTCCCGGGAAGATGAACCATCAAGAACAATAACAAGATACCTCTTTGATCCAGGCACCGCATGTGTAGAACTACTTGATAAACCGCTCATGATTAAGCCCTCTGGAAAAGACTCTGATTGGCAAATACAACAATTCCAATCTACATTACAATTCCATTGGTATCAAGGAGATGATATTGAATTCACAAAGTGGCCTGGAAAGAAAATGGACGGCGAGGGAAACAGAAGGCCATTAGCCATGGCAATCAGAAATGTCCTTTCTCAGATCAAGGAAGACGGAATCAAAGCGTATATTCAACGGGCGCCTTACGAAGAGCCTGCAGTCGATAAAGGAAAAGGCATCTTCTTCAATCCGTAAAAACATTATATGACAACGATATCAAATATTCTCTTAAACTTTTATAACTCTTCAGTAGTCAAAAATAGAAAATTTTATAAAGGGCAGATCCAACACCTGATGAAT
>JBDRLS010000008.1:0-32380 GCA_043812875.1 Nanobdellota archaeon | reverse complement strand
AAATCAAGAACCGACAAGCTCCAAAGAGTAGAAATCATAACCAGAGTCATCGCATACAACATCGATCGCCTCATAAGAACAGGCAAGCAAGTGATTCGGATATTCATCAGAATCACAAGGAATTCATATTAGTCTGTTCATTTAAATACCCTATATACTTCAATATATATTTTTAAATTTCTAAGTCTATATTAACAAGAGATAATTATTTTATGTTATGGTGGGGATAATTCATATTTTTCATTCCATGAAGAAGTGTTCCCTTATTGTTATTTCTCAATATACAATTAAACCAATAGGTGATCTATTATGAAACAAACTGATAATAAAATGAGATATATCAGCACGCTATTCACCATTTTCTTATTGCTCAATTCATTAGTGGTGTCAGCTGACAACACGATCGGCGATCCATCCATTACAAATTTCAAGGAAATCAAAAGCAATGCAGACTCGAGCTACTCTGGTTCGCAACCAATCTCCATCCCGCTATTTACCCTAACAGGCAGGTCTAGCTTGAGCCTACCGATTACACTCCAATATTTTCCAGGCATTAAGACCCATCAAGAAGCAGGTGTTGTCGGCCTCGGCTGGTCGATAGATGCAGGAGCAGTGCAGCGAGGTGTGAAAGGATTTGCTGATGACAAGACTGATCAGGGCTATTACATTGCTGAAACGAATAGGATTGATGAGCATGATACGAATGAGGGTGCATGTGTTGACAAAGAATCCGGCAGGATTACTTATTGTGACGATGTCTCCCCCTATTGTGATCCGGATGATGATGTTTGGACAACTGAGTGTGAATTAAGTAATGAAAATACTTGTTTAGTAAATGAATATTGTAAGAGATACGCGTGTCTTGATAACAGAGAGGCAAATCGGAAGGATTGGGAAATCCAAGAGTGTTATTCCTTTGATGATCTTGATACAGATGATTATGAATGCTATTTAGAAGCTGGCCCAGTCTATGGTAAAATTGTTGAAGTATATGGCTCATGCAATGAAGGATATGGTATTGAATGTGGAAAGTTAAATAACAACTGTTTACCAGAATATTATCATTTAGGTGAACTCGCTCGTGACGGTGCGCTTTACGATGCGGATAAAACTACTGGAAGCCAACTCACAGAAGGTTTGAGGCAGGATAACTATTACGTTACCTTCTCAGGGGGAGCAACTCCTCTTATGTTTCATGATGAAAATGGCCCAAATGATGCTGATGGAGTAACATTCTATCCAACAAATTGGAAGGCGTGGGATATTGATTATACTCCTGATTACACTAATGATAACGGCGTCGAAGCCTTTAAAATAACTGACACATCAGGGGTGAAATACTCTTTTAACGAGATTGTAAACACAGAATATACAGCCATCAATTATCCCAATGTTGAGATCTTATCTGATTTTAGTTATTATGGGCCTTCTTATAGCGCTGATGATATGGCGGGATATACAAACAATGAGCCTTTTTCTTATACTACCTATAAAGATTATAGGGATACTGGACATTCGCATGATGCGGCTTGCCGAAGGACTCCATTCTGTCCATATCCCTATGTTGATGATGAAACAGGAATCTATTATCCAATGGGAGATGCAATTGCTATTGAATTGGACTCTGACGATACTGATGATTATGATGGCCATTACATAAGCAGCACATATGAAAACAATCAATATATACAACAATATTTTGACAACTTCAACTACCAGATTAAATTCTGGAAAGGTAAAGACTCAAATCCTTCATGGGCATCAGCAGAATTATACTTTCTTGCTAAAAACTCAAAAGGAGCGGCAGGAGGCGTTATGGCCCATTGTGGAAATAATGTTATTGAACCTGGCGAAGAATGTGATGGGACAGCAAGTCATGGAAAGACCTGTACTCCTTCGGGTGCTCCGACCTGCATTGATTCAACATGCAAACTCGATTTTGGAACTTGCACTGCTAATCAGTGTGATGAATATGATGTGGGGGCAGGAGATATTGATGGCTTTTCTTGTTCAGATTTTGGCTATGAATACGGAGACACAGATTGTATTATTGATTCAACAATATACGTTCCCAGCTTTGAAAAATGTGGTATTGCTGACTCTGCAAGATTGGCAAAAAACACTGGCGCAACAAGTCAACGGGATGAACATGCTGTCGCTTGGCTTCTTACAGAAATAACTTCTCCAGATTATTATGATGATGGTGATGGTGTGTTTGAACCTGAGGATAAAGGGGATTATATCACTATTACCTATGACGATGAATATGGACAGAAGACTGACAAAACAAATGATCTTTTGCAGGCATTGCAAAAATTCAATTCCCAAGGAACACAGGAGTATGTTGATTATTACGTTTATGATTATATCGACAAAGAATCACATAGTCATGAACTTGGAATCAACATCAAGAGCGATATCATTTCTAAGACTGATATACGGGTTATTGATGAGATAATAACTCCCATTTATTCCGCAAAATTCCGATATAGCGGGGATGATAATGAGATTCCTCAACTTGAGGACATCACAATCAGCGACATGGACGATAATAGAATTGCAGTGATCTATTTCACCTACGCTGCGGAACTTTCACAGAAAGAACTGAAGGATAGCACATATTATCCTTCTTCTGATAATTCATTTGGCGAAAGAACCCTCCTCAGTGTACAGCAATGCGGCTCTGATGATCAGCACTGCCTACCAAAGACAGAGTTTGATTACGGGAACCGGGCAAGCTCTACAGACAATCCTTCTTTTAATATCGATCTAAAGGATGATAGGGGAAGGAAGACAGAAAACACAGACCCCTGGGGGTTTTATAGTGAAACCACCAGCAACGGTAAATATGTCGTGGATACCAATAACGATGCGTGGACACTTAAGAAGATCACGTATCCAACTGGCGGTTATGTTGAGTATGAATGGGAGCCGAACACCTATAAGTATTATCCCACTGACAACGATGAATGGTGTGACGGTGAATGCCCTACAAATCCAATAAAAGGCGGTGGAGTCCGACTTAAAAAGGGAACAACAAATTATGGTGTGAGCGATAATGGGAATCCAGAAAAGTCCATTGCATCCTTTGAATACTTTGATGGTGTCGCAACTCAGAAGCCATATCAGTTGAATGAATATTATAATCAAAATTCTGGCATGGCCCAATACACAATTCCTTGGAACACGGTCGGCATGGTCAATAACTACATTGCCTATGAAAAGATTAGAAAGAAAGTACTAAACAGCGATACAGAAACAGCAGACTATGGATATGTTGACACCTATTACATCACCCCTTATGATATGCCTGATGAGGATTTTTACGACTATAAAAGCCAACTACTCGATCAGGCAGGAACTTTTTATGTCGGAGGATATATGGAAAGCAATGAATGGCAGCGAGGATTGGTTGATAAAATCGAAACATATAATGCCGAGGATAATAAGATTGCAGAAACCATTTATCATTATGAGAGCAGCCCTACTGCAAAAGTAACGCAAACAGTTCCTCAGGGAAATGCGTTTTATGATGAAACCGAAACAACCCATGGTAGCGTGCCCGAGTATGATATAACAACTGGCTGGAGAAAGCTCGAAGGTGCTCAAACAACTGTTGACGGCGTGACTTCATCTGTCAAATACGAATACAATGACGAGAACGGCCTTATCAGAAAAGTAACCTCCTATCCTGGAACATACACCACAACTGACACTGAAAAGAGAATTAGTTATACCATGTATGCATATGAGTATGAGGCTAGTCCAGATCAGTCAGCAATGGAAGACAAGAACATGCTCAGCCAAGTAACATTGAATGTCTTGGGTCATGAAGATGTTTATCTTGAGGATGATACAGTGTTTTCCCAAACATTTTCGTCAAACCAGTATATGGATGGCATGACCTACACGTATTATGAAGACATGGATTCTCATGCAACACATGAACAATGGCACCCTTCAAAAGCAGTGGCATGGATTGACAATGATGATGACGGCGTATATGACGGTAGTTCTGAAGAAATTGTGACAACCTTTGATGATTATGATGTATATGGGCATCTGGTAGAATCGACAAATCCCAATGGAGTGGCTACTTTTTTCTATTATGGAAGCAATCAGGGCTGCAGTCCCAGTGATACCTTTAACCGCGGATTCTTGACCTGTGTAAAGACTGAAGATGATACAGATCACCAATACACAAAGGCATGGTACAATAATGATGGGACCACGAGCAGAATAATTGACAATAATGACGTGGAAACCTATTTCGGGTATGATGAGTTGAATAGATTGATCTGGGCGACCTTGCCTGATTCCACAACTCATGCAGCTGACTACACCTATCATTACACGACAGGCATTGCAACTGATATGAACTATGTCAAGACAAAGAGCGTTATTGACTCAACAAGGAACAGCGAAGCATACAGCTATGTTGATGGTCTTGGAAGAAATTTACAGTCTGCAATAAAAATGAATGAAGATGATGCAATACGAAGCAATAACGTATTCAATGACCGCGGCGGCGTTGAGATGAAGAGCCGAGCATTTGTTACCTTATCTGAATCTGCTGATGAATACGATGATGATGATACACCTACAGCTATCATTCAATCCAAGGTCGAGCTTTTTAACGATCCAACTGGAAGGATGAAAAAATTATTTCCGTTAGGAGATGATGATTTAACATTGTATTCAGAAAACCTTTTCGGCGGTGATGGTACCGGTGGGGATGCATATCGCTATGCGACCACAATAAATGAAAATAAAGTATACTCGACGAGTTATTCAAATGCCATCGGTAATAATAACGAAGTTAGTGTTAACAACATGATCTTAAATGCGAATTTTGAGATGGACGAGGCATTCTGGGAATGTGATGCGAGCTATGATACAACCAATACATATGTTAGATATGGATTAGAATCAATGAAACAAGACACCGGGAGTGCAAATAAATGGTGCAATAGCAAGGAGTTTATTACAGTTGATCCAGATGAAAGCTACACTGTTTGTGCAGATTTTTATAGGATAACTGGCAATCCCGTGAACAGTAAGGTAAGCTATAAGGCCTATGATTCTGATGACGTTGAGGTTTGTGATAATGAATTGATAAGCCATTTCCTTAATCCTGTCTGGGAAAGAGAATGTGGGACATTCAAGCTTTCTGATGATCAGGATTGTAATGATGGGGAGAAAGTAAAAATCTTTTTCTCTAATGACATAAATGGTGGAAACAGGGCTGTTATCGATGGCTTGCAGATGGAGAAAGGAACAGTTGGAGCGCCATTCACCTCACTCCTAAACATATTTGATCATAAAAGCAATCTCGTTAAAGTTATTGCACCTAATCAGATAGTAACAGAGAATGTCTACGATACTCTGGGAAGATTGCGTGCAACAAAAAATCCTGATTCTGGCGTGTCAAGAACCATGAAATATGATAGCAACGGAAACTTGATTCTCTCTGGAGAGGATTGCGACTGGGACAGTGGAGATTTCAATTCTGACCCTAGCACGTACAGCTGTGAACGCGTTTTCGGATTTGTCTATGACGATCTCAACAGGCTTTTGTGCACAAATCTGCTTTGGCAATCCTCTTGGCATGACTCATGGACAGGCACAGACTGCGATCAGTTTAGTGAGAGTACTCATCCGACAATAGAATACATCTATGATGACTATGCTGACTCTAGTGACTGCTATTCAGACACTGCTTTTGATTATCCTGAAGGAAAGCTCATTGCTATCAAGGACCGAACTTCAGCATTGGTCAACACCAACTGTCTCTATTATGATGAACGGGGACAGTTACGAAAAGATATCGTTGAGTTGACTCAAACAAATCCGAGCAGGGACGAATCTTTTACCACATACTATGACTATGATGACGCAGGCCATAATGTCAAAACCACGCTCTCAAATGATTACATCATTACAAGTGATTACAATGAGATTGCCCAGCTGAAAGGAGTGAACCTGAATACATTTGTGTATAACCCGAGCTTTGAGTATGGGGAAACAGATTACACCATGGTTGATGATGAACTCTATGAGGGTTGGACATGCGAAGGATCGAAATATTACATCTCCGACGACGATGCTGCACACGGATCTTTTTCATTGAAAAAAGATTCAGGCGGGTCAGCTGGCGATGTTTGTTATTCTGAATTGATTCCTGCTGAGGAGCTTGAGTATTACACCCTTTGTGTCGACTTCATGAAGAGCTCGGGTACTTTCGACAATGCAAAAGCCATCTTATACTATTATGACTCAAGTGAGGATTTTATCTCTGGCCAGAATGTTATCAACACTCAAGATACGACTTCTTCTTGGAAGAAGTACTGTGGCTCTGATGCTTCGCCAACAGACACAGCATATGTGAGAATTCGGATAAACAACAACGCTGGTTTTTTACAAGGCTCTGTTATCTATGCCGACGGTGTGCAGTTGATGACTGGGGTTAATGTTAAAATGCCCTATTTGAGCACCACATACGCGTATGATGTCGATGGCGCTATCACAGACATTGTTCACGATAACGGCGTCACGACAACACATGCCTATACGAACAGGAAATGGCTTGATTACACTGATATCGACGGGGCAGCTCATCTGTTCACTCGACACTATGAGTATGATAATGTTGGGAATGTCAAAGAATTGTATCAAAGCACTACCACCAACAATCTCTTAGCCGAGTTTTCGTATGATAATCTGAACAGGTTGATTGACGTTGATGATAACAGCTATTATGGTGAAGACCAGACATTCACGTATGATTCTGTTGGAAATAGGCTTTCAAAGAACAGCATTGACTACACGTTCCAGTCTGGCACTAACCAGATGACCAATGACGAGGTATTTGACTATACCTATGATGGCTTTGGTAATCTCGAAACAAAGGAAGATGCATCTGACAGCTACGATTACACCTATAACATCCATAACATGCTTATGCAGGTGAAGAAGAACAATCTTGCGCAGGTCACTAATTATTATGACTCAAGCAATAAGCGAGTTAGTCAAATAAACTCTGTTGATGGCGTGCTTCACACCTATGTTTATGCTGGTGGCATGCTCGTCATGGAGCTAAGAGAATGTGTTGAGGATGAGATGTATAATCCGGAGACGGGGAAGTGTGTCGATGTTTAAATCCTTATTCGTTTGTTTTTGTATTCTTTTCTTTTTAGGTAGTTTTGTTTCTGCTGAATCAGCGGTAGGTTATGAATACTTGAATGATGATGTCTTGCATATTTGGAATTCGGTTGATGATTATTATTTCGACGCTGAGAGCATGCTTCAGTTGACGAATCATTTTGAGGATTATTGGGCGAGGAATCTGTTTTGTGGTGGTTTTAAGATCAGTGGTGAGTGGCAGTATTCTTGTACTGATGCGTTGCCGTTTGATTGGACCATTGATTCTGATGAAGAGACGTTTGTGAGCATCTCTGGCTATCGTGACATTACAAAAGGAAATTACAAGGTAAGATTCGGCCTTGACTATTACCTTGCACTGAATGATACGAACTTAAGCGTCACACCTAGCGTAGAAAACATCGGTGAATTAGACATTCCTGTTGACCTCGGTTTCGCATGGCATCTAAGAGATATCCAAATAGCAATGGATGAGGAGGATAATTACATCAGCGTCTTAGAAGAGGATAATGATCGTGTCCTCACACAGCTTTTGCTCAGCGACGAGCTTGACGAGTCATTCACTAATCTCGAAGAGGGCGCGATTTGGATCTGGAAAGAACTAGAAACTGGTTGGGAAGATCTTGCGATTTATTTTGATCCAAGCTTGCCCCATAGGGTTACGGTAAAAAGCGTTCCGAATCAATACAATGCACCCGTCACGTTTATGATCAAAATCGGCACATTAGACATCGGCCAAAAAAAGCAGACAACACTCGGCTGGGTTGATCGTGCGGCATCATGCAGCGTAGGTATTAACCCGACATATGTTGACGTCAAATTCAAGCGTGCTGGTCAGGATATTACTGAGATTGGTTCTGGTGAGGAGTTTGAGATGTGGGTGAAGTGGTCCAAAAACGATCTCTCTCCGGGAACATGTAACATGTTCATGGATCATCAGCCAACTGAGAATTGGGGAGAAATAGACGAAGATTTCCCAGAAACCTTTGACAGAAGTGTCTTAAAGACAGAAAACTGGAATGGATTCACACAAGGCCAACAAACAACATATGATACCTGGTATACCATCGATGTTAGCTGCGGAGGCCTTGCCGATACCGCCAAAGGCCGCGGATGGGTCGGCGGTTTGACCTCAAGCACAAAAGAGATCGATTGCAACCTACTCTACGTCGACCAGACAGTGATTGTGTATGTTCCAGGTGCTTCTGGTAAGGCTGCTCAGGTTGAGTTGCATGATACGTTTGAGCCTGTTGTCAAGCATCAGCATACTGATTATTTGGGTAGTGTGCGTGTCATCAGTAATGAAGGCGGGGGTACTGACGAAGCAAACAATTTCCTACCTTTTGGTGGGAAGATCAGTGGCGACTTTGATGGTCCGAATAAGTTGGGTTTTACTGGTCAGGATTTTGATAGTGGTTCTGGGCTTTATCATCTCGGTGCTCGATATTACAACCCTGAACTAGGCCGGTTTTCGCAAACAGATCCCATAAAGAACCCCATGCAAAGCCCGTACAGCTACGCGAACAACAACCCGATGAAGTTTACAGATACTTCAGGCAAATCCTCTCAATTTTCACAATTTTTACGAACGCCGCAAGAAATGGATTTTCTAAAAAAGCAACGGAGTGGACCTTTTACTGATGTTCCATTAGATTCAAATCCTTTTGAGGATATTTCTCAAGGGCAATATCAAATGGCAGAATGGGAAAAGGATATTCTTGTTGATCAATGGATTGAAGAGAACCGGGAAAGATATGGTGCTAAACTTGATAGTATTGATTGGAATAAAAAAGGCATTTATATGTCGATTCCCCTTGATTACTTACCCACCATATATAAAGATGGATGGGGTAAAACTTTAGCAAGATTTGAAGATATGGATAGCGGAGTAATTCCTAGAAGTCAAAGAATGTTCCCTTTAACAGTTCCTGGAACATACGCAACAGAAGCTGGAGCATTTCAGCTTCCTTTGCAAATATCTCGGAAAGAAGCCCTCGTCTTTGGTATATCAAAGTGGCCTGATAAGGAACTCGTTCCCATCAAACTTAATAAATGGGTGAAGTATGATTCTATCACAAACGATTACACATCAATTGACTGGTATCAGGGAATTCCTGAGTACGATGATTACTTTAATACAGGATATCAGCCTCCTGATAAAAAAATACATTATATAAAAAACACCTATAATTCGGTTCAAATTTTCAATCCAGATACCACAATGACAATGTATCCACGAATAATTCACTCGGAGGTAAGTCACGAGGATTGGGGTATACTGTTTAAGGCAATATCACCAAAAGAATAATGCCTTTCAGAAAACAGAGAGATCATATTAGGTAATTCAGTGAACAGGATCCATTTCTTTAATTAATCCTAGATTAATTGGATCTTTTTCAAGCTTATCTAACCCATATTGAATTGCATAAGCGTAATTAACAACTTCAAAAGCTTCAGGACTGTTTTCTTCAGTCCCTTTTGCTTCAGATAGTAATAGTTCTGATAAAGATATTCTTGTCCCTTCGATTCTGGAACTCATAAGTGCTTCTTTCTTTAGGTAAGGCATGATGAGGAGATTTGGGTTAGGCAATAATAATCCCACACCCGAAAGTTTTCCCAGTTTTACATCTGCTCTAGAAGTTGTGCTTTCCACTGGTGTTTCACCAGTGGTTTAATTAAGATTGAGTGTTAATTCTTTAATGAAGCAAATCCTTGCGTATTGCCGTTTGAACACTATGCGTATAGCGTTAACGGGTTGACTTGGCCAGAGAAAGCAGAGCAATTTGCTTCGTGCAAATGGCTCTGCATAGCTTTGGCTATGCTTAATCTTTTATAAATCTTTTTGAGGTGATTTTTATGAAATCTAATCCTGTTAGGTATAGTTCTGCTGTAGGGGAAATATGGGTTATGGCTACGTTTAAGGTGAAGTATTGTCATAAAATATTTGCATTACAGCCAGAAAATGCTGAATTTAACCGTTTTGGGTGATTAGCCACTTATGAGTGGTTACCAGCCGAAACATTTATAAATGACTGTATAATACGTCTTAGTCATGCAAAGCTTACAATCTCGTCTGGACGAGGCATTGTCTTTAAAGAATGAAGGGAATTATGAAGGAGCTCATGCCTCCTTAACAGGACTTATTTCTGAAGCGCAAACGGCAACTGATCCATTCTTAGCGACATTACTCAATCATCGAGGCATTCTCAATAGGGAGTGGCAGAAATATGTTGATGCACTCAATGATTATAGGTCAGCATTAATGGCCAGCGATTCAGATGAGCAAAAAGCATTCACTCACATAAACATCGCCGATCTTCACCGAAATGCACTAGCTGGTTATCCTGCAGCTCACTCCTCTCTTGATGAGGCGCTGACTTTTTGCGAGAATGGGTCGTTCAACCATGCTTTAGCAGTTGATCAAAGAGGGTTGGTGTTTAAGGCTCAAAAAGATTATCATTCTGCGATCGAATCATATAAACGCGCGATGCGTGTTTGCGAAGATATATTGCAGAAAACACCGAGTAAAAATGTTGAAAACAGGGTGGCGCAAATCTGCCAGCATTTAGGCGATGCCTATCTGGAATTAAAAGATCCAGCTTTATTAGATGAAGCTGTTGATTATCAAAATAGGGCAGCGGGGATATTTAGGGAACATAATGATAAAAGAGGCACGACAAATACGCTGACAATCCTTGGAAGGATTGCCATGGCTAAAAAACAGTATGATGTAGCGATAAAGGAATTTGAAGAAGCATACAGAATCGCGAATGAAATGAATGATAATAGGGGCATTACATTATTATCTTTAGACTTGACAGAAGCGTATTTGCATAATGACAATATACGTAACGCCAATTTACATGCCTCTAGGTTTACGTCTGGTGTCTCAAATCAGGAGATTTCAGGACACGATATCAACCAAATAAGAGATCAGTATCACCGGGTTGTGGATCTGGGCGGGACGCAAGTGATCGTCGGTCAACATCTTAAAGAGACGGCTGCTGTTTTTAAATAATTTAAGATGCAAGAATTCTTACACAGTTTGCAGGTTTTGCCTTGCTTTAGGGACTCTTGAAGCTTTATAACACTCTATATTGCTTGTGATATCTGATTCAGGTAGCTTGATGTTATCTCACTCAAAATAATCTTCATAGACGAACGTCTTCCGTCCTTCGAAGGTGCAGTTGCCGCGCTCCTCGATGACGTTGTCGTTCATGAACTCTCGGAAGCGGTTGCGTAATGTCTGGCAGTCTGTGCAGCGTCTAAAGTCTGTGCCGATGGTGATCTCGATCTCTTTTTCTTCTTTTTTATCGATCTTTGTCGGCGTACGCGCGTCTTCCTTGAAGTAATTGAAGATAGTGTTCACAAATCGATCGTCAGTCATCTTGCGTGAAAGCGTAAGATAAAGCATGCATTTCTTCGGCGCGTCAAAACTGAGGACTTCCCGTTTAATCTTTATGCAATGCCCATGATTCATCCGATGAACATTCTCCTTTTCTCTTTTCTCGAAACGCTCAGGCAATTTGAGGCTGCCGTCAGGATTGAATTCGACCATCAGTCATCTCTGTATATCTTCTTCTCGGGAACGAGGTAGATCATCCACCAGCTTACCGCTGTCATGCCGGCTTTTACTATTAATCCTGCCAGGATCATGGGCCAGATGACGTTCCAGCTGAGGATTCCGAGGAATGCGATGATGGGGAAGAGGAAACTGTCTATTGGAACTGAGATCGCGTTAGAGACGATGACTCTCAGCCATTGCGGCCTGTTCTTGCCAAAGCCATTGGTCCACCATGAATAGGTTTGGGTATCGGCAAGCTCTGCAATGACCATGGTGATGATCGAGCCGATGACGATGCGCATCTGGATGCCGAAGATGAACTCCCATGCTGCCTGGCCTGCAACCGCCCACTCTGAATCAGGGGGCAAGATGACGACGAACTGGAAGTAGAGCGCGGCGAGAAGATTGACTGCTGCAGCGACCCAGATAGTGGTTATCGCTGCCTTTTTCCCGAGCTGTTTATGAATGAGGTCGCGCCAGGTGAATGTCAAGGCATAGATGAAGCCAGCGTCCATCACAAGCCAGTTGAACCTGATGACTTTGGTGGCAGCGATGTTCGCGGCGAGGGCGAAGAAGATATAGACCCCTGACAGGATGATGGTCGCCTGGGTCTTGGTGAGCTTCATCCAAGGCATTGTCCTGTTCTCTTTTATAAGGATTTCGCCGAAAGCTATTAAAACCCTTCCTGGCTCGTCCTGGCTATGAAACACATCATCGCCTTCGTTGGCATGGCTGGCTCAGGGAAGACCATCGCAACACAGATAGCAGAGAAAGAAGGCTTTTCTCGCGTTCATTTTGGTAGTCTCACCATGGAGGAGCTCAAACGCAAAAAAATGCCCATTTCTGAGCTGAATGAGAAGATCATCCGCGAAGAGCTTCGGACAGCGCACGGCATGGGGGCATTTGCTGTCCTTGCGTTGGACAAGATCGATACAATTGAAGGAGATGTTGTCATAGACGGGCTTTATAGCTGGGCTGAGTATAAGATATTGAAAGAACATTACAAGGATGCCCTTGTCGTGGTCGCGATCTACAGTTCTCCTGCCACGAGGATTGCTCGCGTGGGGAAGCGCCAAGAACGACCGCTGACCGCTGATGAGTTAAAGGGGAGAGACCGATCAGAGATTGAAAACATTGAAAAAGGCGGCCCGATTGCTGTCGCTGATTACACTATCATTAATGAAGGTTCACAAGCAGAGCTTGAGACAGAGGTTAAACATGTCATCAGGAAAATCACGGGTTAATTGGGAAACATACTTCATGAATATTGCTGCTCAGGTAGCTACAAGGAGTACCTGCGACAGAAAACATGTCGGTGCAGTCATTGTTAGGGACAAGACCATCCTGTCTACAGGCTACAACGGCTCTGTCAGAGGACTGCCTCATTGTGATGAAGTAGGCCATGAGATGGAGAACGGGCATTGCGTCCGGACGAACCATGCAGAGGCCAACGCGATCTGCCAGGCGGCGAAGAATGGTGTTGCTATCGATAATGGAGCGATATTCATCACTGCCTCGCCTTGCTATAATTGCTTCAAGCTCATAGCGAACTCAGGCATCAAGGAGATCTTCTACGGCGAATTCTACCGTGATGAACGAATAACTGACCTCGCGAACCAGCTCGGGATAAAGCTGAAGAAGCTTGATGTCAAGACAGAAGAAGTGCTTTAATTTTACCTTTTTTTCAACAGGAGATCAAGTTTCTTCCCGATCCTGTCCATTTTTTTGCCTAGGTCTTTCCATACATCTTGTATCATCTCATGCGGTGGCTTAGGATGCAAGCCCGGGGAAATAGGCTTATTGTCTTGGAGGTATTCTAAGATCTTCTTGTCTAATAATGTGTAGTATTTCTTGCCCTCTTTCCAGGCGCCCTCTACTAATCCGATCTCTTGGAGGATGTTGAGGAACGCATTGATGAACTGCCAACTCTGGAAGATCAGCTAGCGGTAAGCCAATACTTTCTTTATAGGGCAATCCATGATATGCAGGGAATCGAAAGAAGGCGGATGACAGGCTAAACCATCACAGGGAAACCTGTTATAGAGTGAGAAAATGCGATTATCTTTCGGGGGAGTGGTTATCCTGACCTATCTTAGCATAGCCCTCATTGCCTTCATAATTAAATCTCGATGTCTTTCCACCTGCTAATATTATTCTCAGCAAATATGAGAAGGAAATTATCAGAACTCTAAAAAAGGAAGTAAATGAGGATCTTTTTTGATCTCACCTAGTTCTATAGTAGATATGACTTTGTTGCTATCATCCCGCACGTTTCCTTCTTTGTATGCTTGTTGAATTTTTTCGAGAAGAAAAACTCTATCTACACATAGCTCCTCGATTCGTTCATTGAAGAAATACTCGATTAAATCAACATATATTTTGAACTCCTCTTTTTCATATTCAATAATTCTTTTAGCAGTATATATAAATCCCTTGATGCATCGTTCGTAATCTTCTTTATCTAATAAGGGAAGCGAGATGCGAATGACTTTGTTTTCTGAATGAAGTTTGAATTGTAAATGCTTTTCTTCATGACCTTTTGGGTGATGATGAATCATTGCTTCTCTTGATTCGTTGCTTCCCTCTAGAGTAAAATTTCCTGAGTGAATGTTCATTGAATATTTATCTTCCACCAATGAATTTTTTTCGCTAAGCTTAATAATCATACCATGATCAGTAAATGCAACTGAAGATTCATGTTCTTTTGCGCCTCTATGATCTTCTAAATGAGTTGCATTAGCGTAGGTTGGTAATAAATAAATATGTGCAGGCATTATCGAATCCTCTTTAGAGTGTTGTTTCTTTTGTTAATGTCTATATCAAATGATTCTTTGGAGAGATCATTTCGATTATATGCTTGTTCCCATTTTTCAATGTTGAGAAGATCTCTTTCAGTCATCAGTTCAAAAAGATTTATTTCAAAGAATTCTTCTAAAATACTCTTTAGACATGCATAGTACAATAAATCATATAATGGAGGGCCGTCATAACTTGGAGCGGTCCATTTTCCATTATCTTTTTTGACATTTACAATCTCAAGGTTAATTTCCCAGTCAGGAATTTTTTTATCCATGTTTTTCCTTAAGAGTTTGTTTTTCCTAAGCATATTTATAATAGTCAAATCATTAAAAATGCCCACTACAGAATAATTCGTTTCATGATGTGATATTTCGAATTGTTTATTTAATCGTTCATATTCAGTTCCCGTTATCCGTCCCTTTTCAATTATTTTGGTTCCTTGTTCAGCAGACATCTGATTTGTCAATTTGATGAGCCTTCTGACTATATCGTCATGAGTCTCTTTTCCAATGGATAAGGATTCAAGCATTTTCTTGGTTTTTTCTTTTATCCTTATGGAAGTATCCTTTTCCTTACTCGATATTTTGATAATTGCGTCCATATTAATCACGTTTAATTGTTTATAATGTATGCAATGCATACAAAGTATATAAATGTTTCTATTATATAGAGCTAATTGATGTTAAATGCACTGCATGCTCATCAGAATCAGTATTCTTCCAAGGATTGTTCCTATCAAAACCAAACCTATTCAATGACTGAGGGTCGTATACGTTAGGTATCAGAGTATCGGGCTGTGTGAAAATTCCCCATTGAGGCTTGTATTTCCTAAAGTGGAAATCGTAATCATTGACGACGCTGTCGTACTCTTTTCCCTCATATTACAGCTAGAGCGTCCATTTGAAAGTGCGCTGATACCGTCAGCAGCATTTATAGTAAGCACGCTCTATAAGTAGGATCTGCCCGGTTGGGTTTGAAACGTGGATATGATTGGTCAAGAAGACGAAAGTATGACCAGGATAAAACAAAGAAAAAAATCCAAGAAGGCCTGGAATCCCATCAGAGAAAGAGGGGATTCTTCACAAAAGAGGACATGGATTTCAGGCCACAATGCTCAGGAGGATAGCGATCTGATAACTGCCAAGATGGATAGGTTTCTCCTCGGGCATGAGATCGGCAACTCCATATTCGGCTCAACAGATGCAATAAACCTCACACCAGCGGGGTCAACATTTCTGGAAAGTGAGAATCCCTGACTTGAAACAAGGGTGGAAGACAACCATGTCATCGTCGGTGAGATTACAGGCGATGCTTGAAGATTGATCAGCCCCATTGGATTAGTGCGGCCAAGGGAGGCATAAGTTTATGGAATGCGCTGGAAAAAAGAGTCTAAGGTACAGGCGTGTACATCTCACGCAGCATGCCCATCAGTTCTGTTACAGACTGATATTGATCCGAGTTAGGTTTGTGAATGTGCGGTCTACACATCTTCAATACTGGTTCTTCGCCGATGAATAATCTTTGGGGGTAACGCTTATCTGTCTCGTTGTTCATGCCGCGAAGTCTTATGTCATGAGTCATTTTAATTGCTGTCGGTAAGGTACCAAAGCTTTTACTTGATCTCTGAGCATAGCCCCCCGACGGAAGAGGAATGACCAAACCATGATGATCTATTTCCTGTAATCCGGTCCCATCATGCTCTCCGAGGTAAACATGGGTATATGAAAAATCCCAGTCAGTCGATCTTCCGCAGGAAAACTTCATGTTTTCAGTAGTTTTACCTTGCTGAATCACCATGACATGGCCCGGGCCGTTTCTTAGCTCTTCGTCGATCGCCTTGAGGTTGTCATATTGCTCGACGATAAAATGATTTGTTTTTTGAAGTTCCCAAATATATTCAGGATCGATCTCAAGCCTGACGGAATCGATTTGTAGACCAGAGAGAATATTATCAAGAAATACATCCCCTGTCTGATCTTCAGCGAGTATTGATAAAACAGTCTTATTCAGCGTAAGAAGAGCGCTCGTCATGGCCTTCCATTTTGGGTCGTAAGCCTCTTCTAGTTTCCGGATCTCGTCAATGCCTGCCAGATAACAGAGGGAATGAATCCGGGTATTTAATGATTTGGTTGATGAAAAAGATATGTTATTCTACGAGTGGGTGGTGATGAATCTGAATGATTATTATGGGAGAACAGTCCTTAAAATGATATATAAGGATTGAGGCTGATGACGGAATAGACCGAATCTAGGAGAGTTATCTGTGAGTGACTGTAGAGTTCTTTGTCTGCTTCCCCGCCTTCAACTGCATATAGAACTTCTCCATGAAGATGATGCTGAAGAGGGTGAAGCATGAGGTGATGCACGTCATGACGGCATTCTGGATGATCTCGAACAGCTGATTCTCGACACCAGATGAGGCAAGGATGAATGAAGGGATCATGAATATCATGCCCATTGCCATGCTGATCCCTCCGATGATCAAACCGATAAGGAGAGCATAGGCGAATACCAGCCACCAGCTCCCTTTCACCGCGTGATAGCTCGCTTTTATCGCTTCAACAGGCCCGTTGTTCTCTGCGATGAGGGCATAGATGGCGAAAGTGAAGTATACAGAAAGTATGACGCCGGGTATTATGAAAAAGAGGAAGCTTGGGATGAGGATGAGCGCAACGATGATAGTAAGGAGGATGGCGCTGAAAAAGAAAGGCATGACACCACCGATTGCTTCACCGAAGGAAAGCTGCCTTTTCTGCCGGTCCATGACTAGCACATAAATTGCCGATAGGGTGAAGACCATGCCAAGGAGGAAGAGTCCTAAATAGAAAGGAGCGATCTTGACGAGTTCCTGCCAAAGTATGCTGAAGATGTCAAGAAAAGAGGATACTTCATCAAATACAGGCTGCGTCCGGGTGATGCTGTATATGAAATAAAGCACTGTCGGGAGGATGCTGAAAACAAATGCGAGCGAGAACAGGATGGCAAACTTTTTCTTGAAGGTCATCCAAGACTCTGCAAACAGTGATGAAAAAGACAGGTCTGCCATAAGCTTCCTGCACAACAGTCATTTATAAATGTTTTTCTCATGCGGCCGCGTAGAAAACCTGGTTCTTTTTGATCCTGGCGGCGTGCTTTTCTGATCACTCACCTTGTCATCTGCCGCTTAAACGGATCAAAAAGAATTTCACCTTATCGGTTTTCTACGCGGCCTCTCATGCGAAAGGCATAAATAATACCCAGTCCTGCTTCGGGTAGAGAAACATTTCTCGGAGCATACTATGACAGAACACCATGTGGTCTTCGGCGCGAGCGGCGGACTAGGCAATGCCGTCATCCGTGAGCTTGTGAGCAAGAAAAAGCAAGTGCGCGGCGTATGCAGAAGCGGCAAGGCAGAGGTCCCGGAAGGGGTTGATGTCGTCGAGGGCGATCTTGCGGATGTGGAGCAGGCGTGCAAGGCTGCAGAAGGGGCGACAGTCATCTATAATTGTGCCAATCCGAATTATACGAAATGGAACAGATTGTTCCCTCCGCTCATCAAGGGAAGCATCGATGCTGCAGCAAAGCTGGGAGCGAAGCTTGTGTATGGGGATAACCTCTATATGTACGGAGAGTTTTCCGGGCAAGTCAAAGAAGACCATCCATCCAATGCCAAGACCAAGAAGGGAAAGATCAGAGCCTATGCTGCGGAAGAGGTGTTGGCAGCGCACCGATTCGGCAAGGTGCAGGCGGTCATCGGAAGGGCATCTGACTTCTACGGGCCGAATACGCAGTGGGGAGAGCTGTTCTTCCGGCCGGCGCTCATCGGGAAAACAGTCAGTGCTGTCGGCAATCTTGATGCGCCCCACACCTATATGTATGTGAAGGATTTTGCAAAGGGACTCGTCATGCTCGCCGAGGCAGATGACACTTACGGTGAGGTGTGGCACGTTCCATCGGCAAGGCCCATCACCACAAGAGAGTTTCTCCAGAAGATCTATCAGGAAGCGAATACCAATCCAAAAATACGGGTCGCTTCAAGGGGAATGGTGAATGCAATGAGTCTCATCAATCCCATGATGCGTGAGATCAAGGAGATGCTCTACCAGTGGGAGAAGCCGTTCGTGGTTGATGATTCTAAATTTGAAAAGCGCTTCTCTGATATCAGCACCTCGCATACACGAGCGATCAAGGAGACGATCGACTGGTACATGAAGCATCCTCAGAAAAAGAGATTGGGGTAAAGAAAATCCGCTGCTCGGTAGCGGAGATTTCCGGAGTTCGGACTTTGAGTACGAACAGCTATCCATGGGCTAAAGCCCGGACCTTTACGCTCCTAGCTCTATGGCGAATTTTCGGACTGAAAACCTCGCGAAAAAGAGCGGGGCTTTCAACCCACGAGATGTTCAGTAACAAAATCTCACCCTGAAGGACGGAGTATTAAACCCTCTAAAATCTCGCCAGGCGAGATATTCAATGATGCTCAATCAGACCAGCCCTTCTTAAAAAACGGCCGCGTAGAAAACCTGGTTCTTTTTGATCCTGGCGGTGTGCTTTTCTGATCACTCACCTTGCCATCTGCTGCTTAAACGGATCAAAAAGAATTTCACCTTATCGGTTTTCTACGCGGCCTAAAAAACAATAAGTATTTAAACAAGAAATGCTAGGTTTCTCTGGGGTGAACCTTATGGTATTTGAATGGCCTTTAATCGGCATTGTTGTTGTCTATCTATTCAGCGGAATCAGGATTCTCAACCAGTATGAGAACGGCGTCGTCTTTACATTCGGACGATATGCAGGCACGTATAATCCTGGATTCAATTTCATCTTCCCGATCATCCAACGCATGGTAAAAGTGGATCTGCGCATCAGGACATTAGATATTGAAAAACAGCAGGTCATGACCAAGGACAACGTACCTATCATGGTGAATGGCGTTGTCTATTTTAAAGTGCAGAAGCCTGAATGGGCGATCATCAAGATCGAGGATTTCATGTATGCAATCGGACAGTTTGCGCTCACCGCTTTACGAGATATCGTTGGCCAGATGGAGCTTGATGATGTATTGGCGAAGAGAGAACAGATCGGGAAGCAGATCAGGGAGATCGTTGACAAGGAAACTGACCAATGGGGCCTTGATGTGCAACACATCAAATTGCAGGATGTTGAAGTCCCGGATGATCTTAAGAGGCTGATGAGCAGACAGGCAGCTGCGGAGCGGGAGAAGCGCGCGAATGTCATCAAGGCAGATGGTGACAGGATTGCATCAAAGAATCTTGCTGAGGCTGCAAGGGTCATGGCGACCGAACCGGGAGCCATGCAGCTTCGGACCTTGCAGACACTGGACGGCCTTGGGCCGACAGCATCAAATACGATCATTTTTGGCATCCCCGTTGAGATGATGGAGATGGTCAACGCAATAAAAGGAAGATTTCAGAAAGGAAAACCATGAAAGAGCTCACGCAAGAGACATTTGAGGAAGCGATCAAAGAAGGAGCGACCATCGTCGACTTCTGGGCGCCGTGGTGCGGGCCTTGTCAGCAGATGGCGCCGGTCTTTGAAGGATTTGCTAAAGAATATGAAGGCAAGGTGGCTTTCGCCAAGGTCAATGTGGATGAGCAAGGAGCGCTCGCCCAGCAATTCGGCGTCAGAAGCATCCCTACACTTATCATCTTCAATAAAGGAGAGAAGGTGGAAGAGCTCATCGGCTTCGGCGGCAAGGACACGCTGAGAGCGAAGATAGACAAGGTGTTGACAAAGATTTAGATCTTCATTGCCCTGGCTTTGGTGATCTTCTTGCCGCAGATCCTGCAGAGAAAGATATCATAGGTGATGTCTCCAGTCTTGAACTCCTCGCGCTTGAAGGCTTGGCCCTGGCATGTCGGACAGGTCATTTCATCCATGAGAGCATCTTAGAGGGGCTGGCTTTTAAATATTTCCAATATATTTAATAAAAGAGCGCATATCCAATTTCCCATGGTAAGAAAAGCCGTTGATATTGTCCTCATCCCTCCAGAGGACATCATGGATTTCTGTATTAAACTAAATCAAGAAGGAAGACCGCAGGGAACGCTCAACAAAGTCAATGCGATTCCTCACATCACTCTGTTTATGGGCGTCATGGACGACGAAAGAGCCATCATTGAAAAACTAAAAGAGATTGCGGCATCCACATCTCCAATTCCTATTGAATTGAAAGAGATTGTGCAAGAAGTACGGCCGACATTCACTTCTTCTGTGATGAATCTATCGAAGACTCTAGAATTGCGAGCCCTGCATGACAGAATTGTTGAAGAAATCGGGCCGCTCCTCGAAAGGGATGCGACAAAAGACCATTTCTTGATGAACAATGACATGATCTGGGCCAATCCCGGCGCTGAATGGGTCTGTGACTTTCCAGATAAGGGCTGTCATGACCAGTTCAATCCGCATATTTCTCTTGTCTGTGAGGAAGCGAAGACAGATCAACTGCCGCTGAGAGGCAAGGCTTCCACCTTAGTGCTCGCGCACCTCGGAAGCAGGTGCACATGCGCAAAAATCCTCTTTTCAACAACCTTTAAATAAATCCTCGCGCTTGGAAACAGCATGAAGGCATTTGTCGTATATCCGACTTATAGGACGGTAAAGGAAGATGGGAAAGATGTTGCCTATGTGCATCTCTTTGGCCGGCTGGAGAATGGAGAGAGCTTTCATTCGATTTCTAAGTTTAGGCCATATTTCTGGATTAAAAAGAGTGATCTCGCGAAAGCTAAGAAAATAGGGAGTTTTGATCCTGAAGAACCTGGATTTACTACATATGATGGCAAGGATGTTGTGAAGGTAGTGCTTGATATCCCACGGCAGGTACCTGATCTAAGAAAAGCGTTTGAAGATGAAGGCATTGTCTGTTATGAAGCGGATATTCGTTTCTCTTACCGGTTTATGATGGATCATCACATCCTCGGAAGCAGTGATATCTCTGGAAAACATGAAAAGGGCGAGTATGTCGACCGCATCTATCATGATCCTGAATTCAAGGAAGCGTCTTTTGCGCCGACGCTGAAAGTGCTCAGTTTCGACATCGAGACAGATAAGACCGCAAAGAAGCTCTTCAGCATCGCACTGCACGGCGACGGAGTCTCTGAGGTCATGCTCGTCCATAAGGAAAAGGTAAAGCATGCGACGAGCTATGCAACGGAGAAAGAGGCGCTGCAGGCATTCGTGGATAAAGTAAGGGAACTCGATCCAGACATCATCCTCGGCTGGAATGTCATCGACTTCGACCTCAATGTCTTGCAGCAGATGTGCAGGAATAATGGTGTCTCGTTCTGTCTAGGGAGGGAACTGAAAGAGAGCAGCCTACGGCTCTCTCAAGACTTCTTCAGGGAATCGGGCGCCAATCTTTCTGGGAGACAGGTCCTTGATGGGATTGCGGTATTGAAGAATTCATTCATCCGCCTGGAGGATTACAAGCTCGGGACAGCAGCGGAGTTCTTCCTCGGAGAGAAAAAACTTATCGGCGATGAGAACAAGGCAAGACAGATTGAGGATGCATACAAGAACAATCCTCAGCTTCTGGTTGATTATAACCTCAAGGATGCTGTATTGACACTTCAGGTATTGGAGAAATCAGGTGCGCTCGCTCTGACGATCCAGCGAAGCCTGCTTACCGGCATGCCTCTGGAAAGAGTCTCAGCCTCCATCGCATCATTGGATTCTCTTTATCTCAGAGAGCTGCAGAAGAAGAGGATCGTGGCTCCGAGCGTTGTGCACCAAGAGCAGGAGACGCAAACAAAAGGAGGGCATGTCATGTCCTCAAAGCCGGGAATCTATGAGTTCATATTGGTGCATGACTTCAAGAGCCTGTATCCGAGCATCATCAGGACATTCAACATCGATCCTGTATCCTATATCGGCATGGACAAGAAAGGGAAGGATATCGTCAAGGCCATCAACGGCGCATGCTTCCGCAATGAGGATGGAATATTGCCAAGGCTCATCCAGAACCTGTGGGCCCAAAGAGACAAGGCAAAGAAAGTCAAGAATGAGTATGCGAGCAAATCCATCAAAATCCTGATGAACAGCTTCTATGGAGTATTGGCCAACCCCCGCTGCCGGTTCTACAACAGCAACATCGCCAATGCCATCACCCACACCGGACAGCATCTTATCAAGCTCTCAGCTGAGAAAGCCAGGGAGAAAGGGTATGAGGTCATCTATGGGGATACAGACTCAATATTCACCCTCTCGGGAGCAACGAGCCTAAAAGAGGCAGAAAAGATCGGCAAGGGCATCCAAGATGAAATCAATGTATTCTATGAGCAGTACATAAAGAACGAGTTCCATCGGGAAAACTTCATGGAACTCGAGTTTGAAAAAGTCTTCATCAAATTCATGATGCCTACAGTGAGGGGATCGACTGTCGGAGCGAAGAAACGATATGCGGGCATTGTCATGAAGGACGACAAGGAAAAGCTTGAGTTCACCGGCCTAGAATTTGTGAGGAGCGATTGGACTGCTTTGGCGAAGAAATTCCAGCTCGAGCTCCTGGACAAGATCTTCCATGAGAAAGAAGTGGCAAAATATATCAGGACATTCATCACAGATCTGAAGAAAGGGAAATATGATGATCTTCTCGTCTATAAGAAATCCATCCGAAAAGACCTCAAGGAGTATGTCAAGACAACACCTCCGCACGTCAAGGCAGCGAGAAAGCTCGAGGCTGCTGGTAAGAAATTAGAGAGCACCTCTGTCCATTATCTTATGACTGAGCAAGGTCCAGAGCCCGTGCAGATACAGAAGAGCAAGATCGACTATGAACATTATATCGATAAACAAGTGAAACCCATAGCGGATTCTGTCCTCTCCTTCTATGACACCAATTTTGATGATGTGATCATGAACAGCAAGCAGCAGACGTTGTTCGGATTCTGATGGATAGATCAAAAACCATTCAACAGGTTGTGAAGAAGCTTAGACATAATTATGGAACCACCATGCTTGCGGGGATCAGCAAGGACCCGTTTCAGGTATTGATCGCAACGGCATTGTCTGCGCGGAGCAGGGATGAAGTCACCGGCGGAGTCGCTCGCAATCTGTTCAAGGCGTATCCTACTGCAAAGAAGCTTGCTGCTGCTCGTGAGGGAGATGTGAAGAAGATCATCAAGCGCATCGGATTCTATAACACGAAAGCGAAGCGAGTCATTGCCATTGCGAAAGAGGTTGTTGATGGCGTCCCTGACACCATGGAAGAGCTCGTGCAGCTGCCCGGCGTGGGCCGGAAGACTGCGGGCTGTGTTTTGGTGTATGCGTTTGGCAAGGATGCGATCCCTGTGGATACGCATGTGCATCGGATCTCCAATCGACTTGGTCTGGTTTCAACAAAGGATCCGCTGAAGACCGAGCGGGCGCTGATGAAGATCACCCCTCAGAAGGATTGGCGCTTCGTGAATGACCTGCTTGTGCATCATGGCAAGAATGTGTGCAAGCCGATAATACCTAGGTGCGGGGAGTGTCCCTTGACAAGTCTGTGTGCATTCTATAGAAAAGTTAATAAATAAATAGTTACTATATAGTAATAAAATGAATAGGGGAGTCATGAGAGCGGCCATTGTTGCTTCAACCATTGCGTTATTGGCAGGAACCTCTTGCGTAAAACTCATCCGATCAGGGCGAGAGATACCTAAAGAGGCGGCCATGGTCATAGAGATGGATCCATCATTTGATACGTATCGGTATAAAGGTGACCAAGCATTTGACGAAGAATTCCATCGATATTGTAAAACGCTCTGGGACATGAGAGATGATTACGGCGCACGGGCGATCTCCCTCGCCACCATCGACACCTCTTTTCACGAGAAAATACTATTAGGGTATTTCCATGGTTGGATGGCCCAAGAAGACCCTCATGGACATAAGATCATGAAAAATGGCAATGAACTCACCGATGTTGAGAAGCAAACAGTTTTCAATCCGATGTGGATCATCAAGTTCTTTGAAAACGGCATTGATCCTGGATATGTGACTCACCTTGTTTATGAGGCAGAAAAACACGGGGTCCCTTATCCGACACCTGGAGAGGTCTTCAGGCTCTTCGGCGCCCAGATCCATCCAGAGGAAGCCTATCCCTTCAAGGACACGGATCGGCCAAATGCGGTCTTGACCTACCCGAGGGAGGAATATGGATTTCCTTTCATAAAACCCCAGATCGTACGCAATCTCGCAATGCTGACGAAGACGTATGACTGTGCGATAAGGACCATAGAAACAGAAGAGGAACTCTACACCCTGTTGGATTCCATTCCAGACATTAGCTTGATTGTAACGCACGGCCACGGCAGCAGGGCCCTCCTCGGGTTTGGCATCCGGTCAACTGGACCAGACATTCACCTAGCGTCCATTGATGAACGATTGTTCCTTAGCCCTGAAGATACGGAAGTGGGGGATCACATCCAAAATATCCTTGAGGATGCGATTTTTCACTTATATGGGTGTTATACAGGGGAAGGTAAACATGATGATGAAAATATGGTCAATTTCGTCGCGGGCATCATTCCAGGAAGAAAAGTCATTGGATTTACTGATAACTCATATGTCGATCAGATCTATATCGTCAGCCTCCTTCCTTATGATGTATGTAACTTGACTAGTCTCAACAAGGGTATTTCAGATGCGACCTACCGAACAATAGTGCCTCGGACAGGAACGAATGAAACCCGTTGATCCTGTGGTGAGATATTCCGAAAGCTATTTAACTAATAGATGAAGATAGGTTCATATGATCTTCGGATTCTTCATGGTCCAGCTCCTGTGGCTGATGATACCAGGCGTGTTTGCGAATATCTTCGCCTCGGTCTCAGCGAAATTCTTCCCATGGCTCGGCTACCCAATGGACATGGGCAAGAGCTGGCGCGGCAAACGGATCCTTGGAGATCACAAGACGCTGAGAGGGTATATCTTCGGCATCAGTTCTGCTGTCTTCGCAGCGAACATGCAGACATGGGTGCACCCCTATATGCCGAATGTTCCGCTGTTAGATTATAGTCAGGCTTGGTTGGTCGGACTGCTGATAGGGGCAGGAGTATTGGTGGGGGATAGTGTCAAGAGCTTCTTCAAGCGGAGAGCCGGGATTCCGCCTGGGGGGAAGTTCATCCCATGGGACCAGATTGATTCTGCGCTCGGCGGCCTGGTATTTGTATCGTTTGCCTACGCACTCTCGTGGCAGATCATTGTGACCTCAGTCGTCCTTGCGTTTGTGCTGCATGTTACGGTCCGACATGTCGCGTACTGGCTGAAGATTGAGAAGACGCCGTGGGCATAAAGTATTAATAGGATATTCTCATACCACCTTTAAAAAAGGGGCATTCTTACTATCAGGGGGTATGTACTATGATTGAAAAAGCAGAATATAAGGCACGGCGTAAAGCATTAGTAAAACAATTCAGCACCGAAGAGGGGATCATTTACATTGAAGGAGGAAATGAAGCCTCTAAAGCAGCGGATACAAATCACCATCCATTCCGAGCAGCCCCCACATTCAAATACTTCACTGGCCTGAATAGTCCTGGAAGCTCATTCATTCTTGATCCAAATTCTGGAAAATTCATTGTTTTTGCTCATCAACAAACATCAAAAGAATTGGAATGGCAACAACCGCTACCTACCCATGAAGAAATCAAAGAGATGGGTGCTGATGAAGTTTACGAGCCTGTAAAAGCTGAGGACAAGTTAAGAGAGTATGGGAAAAATCTCGCTCTGTTTGGGATTGAAAAGAAGGAAGGAACAGGCTATCGCGTGTTTCGATTATCACACCTTCAGAACACTATCGCAGATATAAGGCAAAAGAAAAGTCCCGCTGAGATTGATGCCATAAGGGAATCTATAAAGGCAACTGATCTCGCATTACGTTATGCCATGGCGGCTGTTCAACCTGGGAAGACAGAAGCTGATATAACGGGTGTTCTCGATTGGGTATACAGAAAGCAGCACGCTGATCACGCTTTCCCCCCTATCGTCACACAAGCGGGCCATATACTCCACGCAGAAGATAATCATCAAGAGCTTCGAGATGGAGCGCTCTTGCTCATCGACACAGGGGCTGATCTGAATGGATATATGGGAGATATTACACGCACAATACCGGTGAATGGTGTATACTCACCAGAGCAACGTGATATCGTGCAAGCAGTCATCGATGCCCATGATGAAGTTATTAAAAACATGAAGCCTGGGGCCCAATACCAAGAGGATCCTGAAAATAAAGAAGGCATGTCACTCTATAAAGTCGCGAGCATGGTCATATTAGATCGTTTAAGAGATATTGGACTCATAAAAGGAGATCTCGAGGAGATGTATGCTGCAGATGTCCATAAATTGTTCTTCTACCACGGACTTGGACACCAACTTGGAGTAAGCACACATGATTTAGCTGAGTTTCCAACTAGGGGTAATAAAGATAAAATCCGCACAAGGATTGATACACTTGAAAAAGACATGGTTCTTTCAGTCGAACCGGGCACATATTTCAATCCCCTAAAGATCTATGCAGTTCGACAAGGTGATAAAGCCTTCCCCTATTTGATCAGGGATAAAATCTCAAGGTTTGTGCCCCTTATAGGGGGAGGACGCCATGAAAGTGATGTTTTAGTTACGGCCGATGGAGCGGAGAACCTTTCGGAATTCATTCCAGGCACTCTAAAGGCTCTTGAGGCCATTGTAGGAAAAGGTCTTGACTTATTCCCAAATAATGCAGATCTTGAAAAAGCATTGAAAATAGCCTAGGCCAAGAAGAAAGAAAACCCGAGGCTGATGATCAGGAAAACTGCGACCTGCCGGGCAATGTGATGGGTTATCTGCAGGGTCTTCTTCCTTTTCTCAAGCATGATTGCGGTCGTCAACGATCCCTGCATGAACCCGATGATGAGGACGACCATTGCCATCTCCAACAGCGCGCCGAAGAGTGCAGCTGCGCCGAGATACAATGCAGACATGCTATAGCCAAGGACAGGGCGTTTCACAAAAACATCCCCCCTCCTTGATAACCACATCAGCAGGATGACGCTGAACATCAAGAAGAACATGATGAGGGTGTCTGTGAGCTTGAAGAACGCCATGCTGAAGACGATCTTGGCAAGGACATAGAGCATGGGGAGGAGAATGATGAAGTAGTGCTTTCCAGAGGGCATCTCCTCTTTGGATCTGAGAGCGATGATCATGCCGACGAAAGGTGCGGCTACCAGAAGGACCAGCAGGAAAAGATATGAATGCAAGGTCACCATAACAGGGC
The DNA here is from genome assembly GCA_043812875.1 of Nanobdellota archaeon. Taxonomy (GTDB): domain Archaea; phylum Nanobdellota; class Nanobdellia; order Woesearchaeales; family JAHIVG01; genus JBDRLS01. Next base: position 4,616 of record JBDRLS010000008.1, on the reverse strand, counting down.
ACCATAAGCTGTTGCAAAGCCAGCGTGTTTAGGAATGATGATCTTGAGGCCGTGGGCCTTTGCTGAAGCATCGACTGCTTTGCGGAATGAAGGGAGTTCTGTTGCCCTGCCGACGAGGATGAGCGGCCTTGTCTTTGCAAGAGAAGCAAAATGGATGACGCTGTCTGCAACAGTATGGATGAGGCCTGCGGCAATTGTTGGTTTATGTTTTGTTGACTGTGCAAAGCTCGCAACCGTGGTGTTTTTCTTGCCGCCGAAGTCCTTGTCGGTCAAGTTGACTTTTGCAGGATTGCCATTCTTCGCAAGGGCGTCAAATCGATAGATCGTGTATCCTAGTGAACCTGCGATCCCCTCTAATGTCCCGCCGCCGATATTGAACCCGTAATGATTCTTGATGCGCTTTCCTTGGGCTTCGATCATGATGGAGGAGACGCCGACATCGATGATCGTGCCTTGCTTCTTCCCGGCGAGCTTCTGTGCGCCGAGCGCAGTGGCCTTTATCGGATCGACCAAGGTTATGCCCTTCAGATATTTCTTGAGGAATGCGTTGTGGCTTCCTGTCACGAGCACTTTCGGGTCTTTGGGAAGTTTTTTGAGAAAGGACTCTATATCTGGCAAGGAGAGCGCGAAGCTGGAAAAGCCCGGCTTTTTCCCCCCCACAACAGCCTTTACAGATGAAGAACCGAAGTCTATGGCCACCCTCATGGCTCATTTTGGGGAATTACTCATATATAAACTTTTAGGACATCTTCGCATTCCTGCGGGTGTGGCGCTCATTTTCAGAAAAAGGAGTCTCAATCCAAATTTTTACCATCTTGAGAGCAAGATCATTATCCATGGTGGCTGCGCCTAGGCAGATGATATTAGAATCATTATGATCTCTGGTAAGCCGGGCAGTCTCTTCTGAGTAAACAAGGGCAGCCCTTACTTTCGGATTCCGGTTTGCGGTTATGCACATGCCGATGCCGGTCATGCAGATGAGGATACCCTTTCCCTCCCCTGCTGCAACTTTTTCTGCGACCTTCTTCGCATAGTCAGGGTAGTCCACTGAGTCTTTTGTATACGTACCGACATCGTCGAATTCATGTTCTGAAAATGTTTCTTTTATCTTCTCTTTCAATTCTAAGCCAGCATGGTCCGAGCCGATGATGAGTTTCATGAGGAGAATAGATAGGTGTTTCTTTTAATAGCTTTCGCTAGAGGATCCAGATCGCATAGATCATGATGGCGAGCGCTATCGCTTTTATGATGAGGGTCTTCGCAGAGAGATCCTCTTTCATGATCTTCGGGAAGAAGATGCTGAATAAGATCATGAAGAGGAATAACAATCCGACTTGGACCCCCATGAGCGCGGCGACGATGCTCGCGACGCCCCCTGCTAAGGCGAAAAACAGGAACATTGTTCCGAAGAGCGCGATGAACTCGGTAAGCAAGCTGAATCTTGCTGCGTGAGGATCCTCTTTGAAAAAGGAGAATAGCTGTCTTCGTAAACTCGGAATGAGAAGGACGACGACAATGAAGGAGCCGACACCGATCCTGGTGATCATATAGCCATCATAGGGAGAGACGTGAGCATAAAGGGTATCAATCAAGAAAAGATAGACACCCATGAGGACACTGCTGAGGATCATCAAGGGAAGGGCCTTGCTGAAGGTGAAGGTGCGAAGGTCCTTTGTTGAGATAAGGATCCCGCCGATGATGAGGAGGAAGAATGCAAGAAGCTGAGTCTGAGCAAGGGGGGCGCCAAAAATTGTCTCGAGGAGGACAACGACGATCGGGGCGAAAAACCATAGGGGAACCACTCTCGAGACTTCTTCAAATTCAATGGCCTTGAGGAAGGGGACGACGTAGATAAGCAGGAGCCAGCTCGCCCCGATCCCTAGAAAGACATATTGTATGGACGGAAACGTGATTGGTCGGATAAAAGTGTAAAGGAGCGGCAGCAGACCGAGGATGCTGATACTGCTGAGATAGCCGATGATGCTTTTTACATTGCGCGTCCGGACGTATTTTACACTAACATTTGCGAAAGCATAGAATGTATATGCTATGATTGCATAAAGTAGCCAGGCCTGCATATGAACTCTTTGAGAGGGGGACTATAAAAACCTTACTTGAAAACCCTGCTGAGAAAACCTTTTCTTGGCTGCTCGCCCATGCAGGAGGGGCACAACATCAAGTTAGAAGCCTTGTGGAGCTCAAGGTCTTCAAGAGGGTGTTCTGCATTGCACTTGCCGCATTGGATTCGCACCATCATCAAACGCAATCCGATGTGATATTTAAGTCTTTGTCTTACGCGGCCGCGTGGAAAACCTGGTTCTTTTTGATCCTGGCGGTGTGCTTTTCAGATCACTCACCTTGTCATCTGCTGCTTAAACGGATCAAAAAGAATTTCACCTTATCGGTTTTCTACGCGGACTCTTACGCTCCCTCACGGTGGGGATCCTTCTGACGTGGCCGCAGCGCAGGCACGTTGAGGTGATGACCTTATGCTTCATCCTGGTCCGTGATCCTGCCGGTTTAATGTAGGCGCCGCATTTCTTGCATATGAATCGGCGATGTGGAAAGGGAATAGCAACCTTGATGCGCAAGGATATACGCTTTGCCTGCTTGGCATAGAGGTCAGCTTCATCTTGGTCCTCTGCTGCCTTCGCCAGATCCATCAATGCGATGATCCGCTGCTTCGCGATGTCCTCGTTGCTCCTTCGCATACGCCGCTAAGCCCCTTTATGCTTATATGCGTTTCGCTACATTTTAATACCATTAAAGCATTTCATATGATATGTTCTTCAAACTCTTCAGGAAGAAGACTGAGCCAATCGTCCTAGTAGAAAAAGAGATCCCAGGATGGCTTGCCGAGAAAAGGAAGAAAGCAGATGCTGACCTAGAGTCTTTCATAGAAGAAAAATTAGATATGATCACCCAGAAGAAAGGGGCCATACAGGAACAAAAAGAAATCTTGCGGAATGCCCAATTGAAGAATAAGAAAATCCCTGACCGTGCCATGCATACCATGGAAGGAAGCAGGACATTCTATCTCACTCGCGTCGAGCAATTTCTAGCAACCATGTCCCTTCCGAGGGAGAAAGAAGCGTTGGAAGAAGCATGCAGCCAGTTCCATGATCAGCTTCTGGTATTCGGAAAGGCGACAGCACGAAGCTTCTACATCCTGCAAGAGTTCTTTGCCAATGAATCAGGGAGGATCGCCGCTGCCATCAAGGTCATCGACCTTACTGTATCAGCCATCGAGGAAGAACTCAGGTCAGCCTCCTCGGTCAAGATCAATTCGCTTCAAGAGAAAGCAGCGCTCTTACAGAAGAGCAAACAGGCGCGGACGGCCTTGACAGCGTCGCTGAAACGCATGGAGAGCACTCTTGAAAATGTTGATGGCGATATCAAGAAGCTCCTCAAAGAGAAAGAAGGCATTGAGAAGAGCAAGGGCATGGAACGGTATCACCTCCAAGAGAAGGAAAAGATCCAAAAAGAGCATGAGTTCGGAAATGCGAAAAGAGCCATCATCGACCAGTTCCAGGCCTTGGAGGCCGCGCTCAAAAAGTATGAGCGAATGACGCTCTTCCCGGAGATCATCCGGCCCTACACTGCAGACCCTATTGCCGGACTGCTCAAGGATGAAGAGCTGTCCATAATCCCAGAACTGGACAAAATGAAGGATGTCATTGATAAGGACTCCCTTCAGCTGAAGGACAAGAAAAGGGAGAAAGCCCTGCATGCGTTAGATACCTGCACAGCTGAAAGGCTGAATTCCCTCAGGAAAGAACATGACCACAGTCATAAGGAAATGCTGGTCTCCTCCAAAGCGCTCGATGATAACAAAGATAAAAAAGCCATTGATGCCATTAATAAGGAGCTGAAAAATAAGCAAGATGAAAGAAAAGCCTTAGAATCAAAGATCAACGAAAAAAAGAGAGAAATAGATGAAATCAAGCCTGAATTGATAATAAAAGAGCTTCAAAGCGACATAGAAAAGTTATTCCGCCTTGAAATGAGCATAGAACCTTCTTAATGAGAGCTAATTTTTCCTTCTGCAAGGCTTCCTATATACTGCAACACATAAACACTTAAATAATTAGAGAGCGGAAAAATACCTCAGAGGCCCTGTTGATGAAGAAAGGTCATTTTTTTGAGAAAGTAGGCCGGATGTTCGCAAGAATTCTCTTTGAAGAAAAACCAAAAAAAGGTAAAAAACCAGTATTCAAAGTCAAAAAGCAGCTAAAGAAGGCTCGGGTAAAAAAGCAGACAAAGGCCAAAAAAACCGATAAACAGGTAAAAAAGACAGTCAAGAAGGCAAAAAAGCCTGTGCAGAAGATACCCCCTCAAAAACCTAAGCCTCCAATCAAACGTGATGCTCCCCCGATGCCCGCACCCTGGAGCAAAGTAACTTCTTATAAGAAAGTCAATAAAGGGCCATATTATTAGATAGTCGATGTCCTTAACGGTAATTATATATAGCGCACCAGTCCCCTGCGTTGGATGATAAAGCTTGTATGCTTTGATCTTGACGGAACTCTGGTCCAACAAGTTGAATCCATATGGGCTGCAATCCATACACATCTTGGTGTGTCGGATGCCTTTAGAGAAGTCGGCACCTCACTGTT
>JBDRLS010000007.1:0-17488 GCA_043812875.1 Nanobdellota archaeon | reverse complement strand
GACAGTGCTTGAATGCCTACTGCAAGAGACATTCTTGTCACACGGTCAAGTTTCCTGTCAAGCTTTCTTCCAATATTTTCAAGGTATGGAAATTCAGTCAAGCTGAATTCAGGGACTTCTCCTGCAATATGGGTTTTTAGTGATGCTTCAAAAGGCTCCAACAAGCCTGGATGAGCTTTAGAAGGACGATAGAGAGGGACTTTTGTCGGATCAAATTGTGTTATGGTATCAATGCCTGACTCACCTGCCACGAGCCTTTCCCAGCCACCATCAATACCAAGGGGACCGATGGCTCCCTTGCCGACAACAACTATTTTGCTAGTCATATCAGAAGGGATGCGCCCGATTATAAAACTGTTATGGTTCTTTTTAAAGAAACCCTAATCCGAAAGCTTTATAAACCACCGATAACCATACAAGAGTGGTGCATTGATGCAAAAGAGGCTCTTTTTGGGATTAGTAGTTCTTCTGGTGAGTATTATTTCCGTTGCTGCCCTGGACGACTACGAAGTCATTGTGACGCCGATAACATCCATCATTTTTACTGAAGGAGGAGATGACTTCGCTCTCGCCAACGTGACGATCATCAACAACATGGATCAGGAGTTGGAGTTCAGCCTGAATTCCCCCAATGCCCCAGATTGGGACATCTACACCGATCCCCGGAATGAGTATATCATCAGTTTGCTGCCAAATGAGAGCAAGACTGTACGATTGGTCATGCGGCCATTATATATTGCAGGCCTTGGATCATATAAGGTGCTTCTGGATGTGAATGTCAAGACCATCGGGGACTCTCTGCGAAAGATCATCCCTGTTGAGATCGTCTCCGGTGAACCGATATATGTCGATTATCTCCCTGATGTCCGGCTTTCTGCCGAGATCTCTTCTGAGACCATAGACCCCCGAGAACAGTTGACGGTCACTATTAATATCAAGAACAATAATCCAAGGAATGTCGACGGCCTCAATCTCGTCGTCTCGAGCAAGACTACCTCGGAGCAGAGGACTCTTTATCTCGGTCATGATGAGCAGCGTAAGGAGACATTCATTCTCACGTTTGATCCCCTTGAAAAGCCGAAGAAGGATGCAGTCAATATCGTGGCAAGCTATGTCACCCAAGAGAAGACCTATGCCTGGGAAGTGCTGCCCATCGGATTCACAATCGAGCCCTATACAGATCTTAAGAAAGACATTTCTGAAGAAGGAAGTTTCCTTCAAAAGACGACAACGATCGTGTATAACAATGTGGGGAATACTGAACGGTCGACGCTCGCACGGTTTGAAGTCTCTCCTATTGCCTCATTGTTCACAAAAACCGATCCGCCTGCGAAATTGACCAAGGAAGAGGATGGCTATGCTTATTTCTGGAATGTGAATCTGGGGGAGCAGCAGGGAGACACACCTGAATCCATCACCATAACCATTGACCAGAATTATCGCATCATTCTTTATATTGTGATTATCATTGTCCTTGTGATCCTCGTTTATTACTGGAAGCGTAGTCCCATCGTCATCAGCAAGAGCATCGCTGAAGTGAAACGCGGCGGGGATGAGAAATCAGGCGGCATCCATCGCATGAAGGTCATCATCCATATCCGCAACAGGACAAAACACGGCTTTGAGCAGATAAAGGTCGTCGATAGAGTACCAAACATCACTGAGATCGAAAGTGATTTCGATATCGGAACATTAAAACCGTCCAAAGTCCTGCGCAAGCAGAAGAAGGCGACATTGGTGATCTGGAACCTGCACAGCCTCGAGCCCTTTGAAGAACGGATCATCACGTATCAGCTGAGGAGTAAGCTCCACATCATCGGCGGCATTGAATTGCCGGCCACCAAGGTGAAGTTCAAGGACCAGCGCGGGGTCTCTGTCACAAAGTATTCTAACAAGACTGTTTTCAATGAAGGACAATAAGAAACTTGCTTATGTTTTTTTCTCTCACTCAAGAAGACCAAGTTCTCCTAAAATACCATGTTTTTGGATCGAAAAACTCAGCAGAATTTTCAATAAGGTTTATAAAGCCCGATCTGTTTCTCAGTAGTCTCCCCGCCTAGCTCAACTGGTTAGAGCGTTCGGCTGTAGCCTGCTCGTGGACAAAGCGCTTTGCTCTGGATGAATGCGAGCCAGCCGTTACCGAAAGGTTCCCGATTCAAATTCGGGGGCGGGGATTCTCGGGCGAAAGCCCGGGATTTTTCTTTTTATACGCTTATGAGTTCAGCTACTCTTGACACAAATTCTTGAGCAATTTCAGATGCGAGTCTTGCCTCTTCCTTGCTGATTACATTGATTTGTTCATAAACCACTGTGTGCCTCTTTTTACGTATCTTGTTAAACATAAAGAGGAGTTTGTCTGCAAAGCTCTGACCAAAGTTCTTTTTTACAAATTCAACCACAGAAACGTGTTTATACTTCCCTTTTGGCCTTTTTCCTTGAGAAAACATTAATGCCCTTCCCGCTTGAAGCATGGCATTGTAACTAATTGCATAAGACCAATCAAAATCAGCATCGTCAAACATATTCATAGAAGTCTTCAGATCTCTCTTAGCCAATTCCATTGCATTATGTACAAGATTCTTATCGTACACAATTTCTTCCCACAGCTCACTTGATTTGTCTTCTGAATTCATCTTCATTACCTATAAGCATGATAATATTGCTTTCCTTGATATTTTTCAGTAAATGATGATTCTCTGCCCTTTGATTAAATGTTTTGCTGTTCCATAAAACATAATTGATTTCTCTTTTTACCGTGTGTTCAAGTTTCTGAATGATATGGATAAGTTCGTCTTCTTTTATCTCTGAAACGACAAAAAGATCAATATCGCTGGAGCGTTGTTCTGTTCCTTTTGCAAAAGAGCCATAGATAAAACAATAGGTTACCTTATCCTTCAATTCATTTTTGATCATTTCGCCTAGGTAATCAGTCTTTAAGAACATATTTCTAATATCTTAGAGAAAAACACATTCTCTGTTTATAGAATAGATCTTTAGGTTTGCCTTTCTTGACATCTGAACAAGATTGAGCTTTGACAGATTCTCGAGTTCCTTCGCAGCGTAGATTGGACTTGTGTCAATCAGTCTTGCCAACTCTCGAAGATGATAGTCTCTATCTTGATTAAACATGAGTAAGGTCAAAATCTTAATTCTTGTTTTTGAGGTTAATAATCGTTTTAGCATAGTGTATACCTTTTATTTACAGGAGTATAGGTTTTGTCTACATTTATAAGTGTTTTGGTTTTATTTCTGGAAATGGTGATATTCTAGGGCTAAAGCCCTAGATTTTTCTTTTTATTAAATGCTTAACGAGCTTTATTATGAGATATATCAGAAATCCGATGACTGCTAATGCAACCAATGCGATAAGACCCATGAACACAACAAATAGAGTTTTCAACCGTTGCACTGATGATTTGCCGACTTGTTCTTCGACAACTTTCAATTCTAATATTTGGCAGCACTCTTTGATTGATCCTTCAGTCTTCCACTTAGTACCATTGATTTCGCATATGCCTATAGGAGTCACATATCTAACCATAGAAGTTAGATTCTCATCAAATCTGTATTCTAGGACTTGACCAGAATATGATTCCCAGCCACGAGGAAGGAATTGCTGCACATGGAGTATATCATAGTATACACCGCATTCTCCTGTCTTTTCATTGATTGCTAGCTCTGGTCCACTTGGCTCCGCAGCAGCAAAGGTGAGGGGGCTTAGGAGGAGCAGAAGTGTAGAGAGCAAAGCCCATTTCATGATTTCATTCTGTTGTTTCTTCCTTATTAATCTTCTGGTAACTTTGTTCCATTCCACAAAAGAAAACTATAAAAGTAAGTTCTCCTATGGAGGCGATATCGTAAAAAGAGAGCTCATATAGTGTCCAGAGGCTGGTTCTAATAGTAAGATTTATAAAGTCACACGTAATTCTCGGCGCATGCCCACTTGTTCCTCTTCTTGCCTATCAAAGGCCCTGCAGTAGTTTTTATGCTTGTAGAGGGACGTATGCGAATGCATTGGGCATTGTACGCCCTGGTAGTGTAGTGGCCTATCATAGAGCCCTGTCGAGGCTCTGACCCGGGTTCGACAGGATTTATATCCGGAAAATCCCGGCCAGGGCGTTTTTTCATCATCCTAAGGATGATTAAGATCAGTAAGAATGGGCCGGTAGCTCAGCCTGGCGTTTTAGCCTTCAAATACCCGTAAATAGGCTTATAATGGCGTCTCACGATGCCTATTTTATAAAGGGCGTGGCAGAACGGGCAATAGAGCACCGGACTTTTAATCCGGCTGTCGCGAGTTCGAAATGCGGTAACCGCAGCGAAAGTCTCGTCCGGCCCATTTCATGATTGGGAATGCACTATGAAAAAAAAGAAAGTCAACATCAAAAAACACGACCTCATCCCTAAGCACGTCAAAGCGAGTGAGCGCGAGAAGAAACAGATTCTCGACCAGTATCAGATCAGCATCAAGGAACTGCCGAAGATACTCAAGAGCGACCCAGCCTTACTTGATCTGAATGTTGAGGTGGGGGATATGATCAAGATCATGAGAAAGAGCCCAACAGCAGGCGAAAGCACATATTATCGGGTGGTCACCAATGCATGAGGTCTTAATCAACAAGTTCTTTGAGGAGCACTCCTTTGTTGAGAGCGACATTGAGAGCTTCAATAACTTCATTGATCATGAGCTTCAAGTCATCATTGAGGATAACAAGGACATCGAGCCGACGATCATCCCCCATAATATCGACGAATTCAAGATCAGGCTGGACAAGATCTGGGTCACGAAGCCAGAGATTACCGAAGCTGACGGCTCAAGACGTGCAATATATCCTATTGAAGCCCGTCTCCGTAAGATCACCTATTCTGCACCCTGCTTTATTGAGGTTTCTGCACATATCAATGGCGTACAGCGCGAGTCATTCACGACTCAAGTCGGCAACATGCCAATCATGCTCAAATCAAAGTATTGCCACCTCTCAAAATTGAGCCGGGAAGATCTCATTGAGAAAGGCGAAGACCCGGACGATCCCGGCGGGTATTTCATCATCAATGGCACAGAGAAGGTTCTGGTCAACATTGAGGATCTCGCGTCAAACCGCTTCATCATTGAGAAGCCCTCGACCGGGCCCTCACAGTATATTGGAAAGATGTTCTCTGAACGAGGATCCTTCAAGATCCCTAATACGCTCGAGCGCATGAAAGACGGGCTCTTTTATCTCACCTTCACCCGTGTGAAAAGGGCGCCCCTTGTTGTCATCATCAAGTCCTTGGGCCTCCTCAAGGACGAGGATATCATGCGCTTCTCAGCGATCAGCGGACAGACAGATGATGCGGTGTTGATCAACCTCTTTGAGTTTGTCAGCATCAAGAAAGAAGATGATGCTTTGGACCATCTGGCAAAGCGCCTCGGCATCACCCAAAGCAAGGACATCAGGATAGAACGGCTGCGAGAGATTCTTGACCGGTATCTGCTGCCCCATCTCGGCACCTCGAAAGAGGACCGCATCTTCAAGGCATACAATCTCTGCAAGATGATGAAACGATACAATATGGTCGCGAATGGGCTCATAAAGATCGATGACAAGGACCATTATCAGAACAAGCGACTCAAGCTGAGCGGCGACCTCATGGCCGATCTGTTCCGGGTCAACCTGAAGGTGCTCATCGGTGATATCCTCTACAACTTCCAGCGCATTGTCAAGCGCGGCAAGTTTCCTTCTATCAAGGTCGTTATCAGGGACAAGCTGCTCACCAGCAGGATCTATTCTTCCATGGCTACCGGCAATTGGGTCGGTGGAAGGAAGGGTATCAGCCAGCGCATCCAGCGGTTGAACTTTCTTGAGTCATTGAGCCATCTGCAGCGTGTTGTCTCACCGCTGAGCGCATCACAGGAGAACTTCCAAGCGAGAGAACTGCATCCCACCCATCTTGGAAGACTATGCCCCATAGAAACCCCTGAAGGGACGAATATCGGCCTGAGGAAAAACCTTTCCTTGCTCGCCAGCATCTCACAAGGCGCTGACGAAGAAGAGGTGCTAAAACTTATGAAAAACATCGGCCTAAAGATGGTGAGAGCATGAGCGACATCTTCTTAAACGGAAAATTCATAGGGACTGTCGATAATCCAAAAGAGTTCCTTGACCGCATCATCAGTGAGAGAAGGAAGAATAAAGCGATGATTGACCTCAACGTTAGTTATATTGAGGAAGAGGACGAGCTTCGCGTAGAATGCGGCAAGGGAAGAGTAAGACGACCATTGGTTGTTGTCAAGGAAGGAAAGCCCATCCTGACAGAGAAGCACATTGAACAGCTTCGGAAGAATGAGATCTCATGGAGTGATCTCGTCGGCCAAGGCATCATCGAATACCTTGATGCAGGCGAGGAAGAGAATGCATACGTCGCGTTTTATGAGAAGGACTTAAGATTAGAACACACCCATCTGGAAGTAAGTCCATTGAGCATGGTATCCTTGTGCACATCCCTCGTCCCCCTTCGGGAACCATAACCAGAGCACCCGGTTGAATGCGGGATCAAAAAATCAGAAACAGGCATTGGGCTTTTATGCAGCCAATTTCTATGTGCGCATGGACATGGATGTGAACATCTTGCATAGTCCTCAAATCCCGATCGTGAAGACTATCATGCATGGCATCTCAAAATACCATGAGCATCCGGCTGGCCAGAACATCGTCGTCGCGATCATGAGCTATGAAGGATATAACATGGAAGATGCCGTTGTCCTGAACCAGGCCAGTATCGACCGAGGATTAGGAAGGAGCACGTATTATCGCCCTGCCCTTGCAGAAGAGCTTCGTTATTCCGGCGGTCTCATCGACCAGATCTGCATCCCTGATAAAGAGACGAAGGGCTACAAATCAGAACAAGATTATCGCCTCCTTGAAGAGGACGGCATCATCTATCCAGAAGCCAAGATCGGCGAAGGAGATGTCATCATCGGCAAAACATCCCCTCCAAGATTTTTGAGCAGTCTTGATGAATATAATCTCGCATCGAACATAAGGAGAGAAAGCTCTGTCTCGCTTAAGCATGGGGAAGAAGGTGTTGTTGACTTTGTCATGCTCACTGAAAATGAGGAAGGCAACAAGCTTGTCCAAGTAAGGTTACGAGACCAGCGCATCCCCGAGATAGGGGACAAGTTCACGAGCAGGCATGGGCAGAAAGGTGTTGTCGGCTTGGTCGTCCCTTCTGAAGATATGCCATTCACTGCATCAGGCATCACCCCTGATCTATTGTTTTCACCCCATGGAATCCCGAGCAGGATGACGATCTCCCATCTTATTGAGCTTGTTGCCGGCAAGGTCGGAGCGCTCTCCGGAAGGTTCATCGACGGCACGACATTCCACTCAGAGAAGGAGGCAGACCTCCGGAAAGAGCTTGAAAGTTATGGCTTCATGGAAAATGGGACTGAGACGATGTACAATGGTCTCACCGGCGAAAAGTTCGACACTCAAATATTTGTTGGAAACATGTATTACTTGAAGCTTAAACATATGGTTGCAAACAAGCTGCATTCACGCGCCCGCGGCCCTGTGCAGCTGCTGACCCGGCAGCCCACGGAAGGGCGTGCAAAGGAAGGCGGACTTAGGTTGGGAGAGATGGAGAAAGACACCTTTGTCGCCCATGGCGCAAGCCTGCTCCTGAAAGAGCGCTTCGACTCTGACAAGACCTTTGTGCCGGTCAGCGAGCAATCAGGGCTCATCGCCATCCAAGATGAGTTCAAGAAGAGGAGCTACTGCCCCATCTATGGGGACAACGCAGAGATCAACACCATCGAGATCAGCTATGCTTTTAAGCTGCTCCTCGACGAGCTCAAGACATTAGGGATATATCCCAAGCTCGTCCTGAAAAGCAAATATTGAGGTGCAACATGGCAGACGAAACAACTCCGGAAATCCAAGAACCTGCACCTGAAACAGTGGAAGAGACGCAAGTGAAGAAAGAAATGGAGCATTTCGAAGAGGAGCCCCACGTCTTCAAGAAAATAGATAAGATCATCTTCGGCATCCTTTCCCCGAAGCTCATCAAGAAGATGGCTTCTGCAAAGATAGTCACTCCAGAGCTTTATGATAAAGAAGGATATCCTGTTGACGGAGGTCTCATGGACGTCCGATTAGGAGTCATCGATCCAGGCTTGAAGTGCAAGACCTGCGGCCAAAAGCTCAAGGAATGCACCGGGCATTTCGGGTATATCGAGCTTGCACGTCCCATTATCCATGTGAAATTCGTGAATATCGTGTATAACTTGTTACGGTGCACATGCCGAGATTGCGGCCGCATCCTGCTCCCGAAGAACAAAATGGCTTCGACGATGAACATCCTCAATGCTGTGGAGGCGGAATTCGGACTGGATGGAAGAAGGGATGAGATCAAGGAGATCATCTCCGGACTTAAGACGCAGAACAAATGCCCCCACTGCAATGCAAAGCAATACAAACTCATGCATGATAAGCCCACAACCTTTGTTGAGAATGATAAGCGCATTTCCCCCATTGAAGTCAGGACTCGCCTTGAACGCGTCCCTGATGAGGACCTTATGGTCTTCGGACTCCATTCGAATTATGTCAGACCTGAGTGGATGGTATTGACGGTCATGTCCATCCCGCCGGTGACCATGCGTCCGAGCATCACCTTGGAATCAGGCGAACGATCAGAGGATGACCTTACCCATAAGCTCGGAGACATCGTGCGTATCAATCAGCGTCTCTTTGAAAATATCAATGCCGGTGCACCAGAGATCATTATTGAGGATCTTTGGGACCTGCTCCAATACCACATCACGACATTCTTTGACAATGCGGTCCCGCAATTGCCTCCTGCACGACACCGCTCGGGCCAGCCGCTCAAAACACTCACTGAGCGTATCAAGAGCAAGGAAGGAAGGATTAGGCATAATCTTGCAGGAAAGCGGACAAACTTCTCTGCACGAACAGTCATTTCCCCGGATCCTGTGATCAAGCTCAACGAAGTCGGCGTCCCGAAGATCATCGCCATGAAACTCACGGTCCCGGAAAGGATCAATGACTGGAATTTTGAGTATTTGAAAGGATTCATCAATCGCGGACCGACAACATATCCCGGAGCCAACTATATCATACGACCCGATGGGAAGAAGAAAAAGATCACTGACGAAACCAAAGAACAGCTTCTCGAAGAGCTGCAGCCAGGGTATATGGTCGAACGCCACCTGATGGACGGTGATATCGCCATCTTCAACCGACAGCCAAGCCTGCACCGGATGTCCATGATGTGCCACCGGATCAGAGTCTTGCCCTTTAGGACATTGCGCCTCAATCCTGCAGTCTGCCATCCGTACAATGCTGATTTCGACGGGGACGAGATGAACCTGCACATCCCCCAAACTGAGGAAGCCCGCGCTGAAGCGGAAATCCTCATGGAAGTGCAGACACAACTTATCAGCCCGCGTTATGGACTGTCAGTCATGGGCTGCGTCCAAGATGCGATCTCAGGCAATTATATCCTCACGAAAGAATTGACCCTTTCCAGGGATGATGCCGTCGCCCTTCTTTCCTCGATTGGAGAAGATGACTACAGCAAGCTTCCAAAGAGAGATCAGATCCATGGAAGGGAAGTCTTCAGCGTGCTTCTTCCGGATGACTTCAACTTCAAAGGGTACTCACGAAAACAAGAAGGCCAAGATATAAAAGATACCCTTGTCGAGATCAAGAATGGAAAGCTCCTCAGGGGCATCATGGATAAGAATAATCTTGGCGAGGAATCAGGATTATTGCTCCGGACCTTGCATAAAAAGTATGGAGCGGACCAAACAGTCGAGATTCTTGGCAAGATGTTCCGATTAGGGGTGAAGGTCTTGCTCCGATGCGGCTTCACGGTCAAGCTCTCTGATACTGATCTGCCTGAGAAAGCAAGCAAGCTCATCAAGGATACGCTCCAAAAGGCTGAGAATGAGGTGGATGTGCTCATTGCCCTTTTCCGGGACGGAAAACTCGAAGCATTCCCCGGAAGGAGCGCTGCAGAGACGCTTGAACTGAAGATCCTAGAACTATTAAATAAGGCAAGGAATGAAACAGGAAAGGTTGTCATCTCTGAATCCGACCATAATACACACACCATGATCATGGCACAATCTGGAGCCAGAGGAAATCTCCTCAATCTTGCCCAGATGGCCGCGTGCGTCGGGCAGCAGGCGATGCGCGGAAAGCGTATTGAAAAGGGATATCGCAATAGGACATTATCCTGCTTCAAACAACATGACCTGAAGGCCACGTCAAGAGGATTCATCAAGAACGGCTTCAAATCAGGGCTTTCGCCTTCAGAGTTCTTCTTCATGGGCATTACCGGAAGGGATTCCCTCATGGATACTGCGTTGAGGACACCTAAATCAGGATATCTCTATCGCCGTCTTGCCAATGCCCTCCAGGACCTTAAGGTTGAATATGACCAGACAGTGAGAGATGCATCCGGAAGGATTGTCCAGTTCAGCTATGGAGAGGACAGCATTGATGTATCCAAATCAGAAAATGGGTCGATCAACGTGCAGAGGATCATCGACCTTGTTGTAGGTGATGAGCAATGAGCGACAAGATTTTTGACGAGTACAAGGACAAGCTATCGCCCTATCTCCTCCAGGCTGTCCAAGAAAAAGTCCCTGGAAAAATTTCAGCAGGAAAGCTCAAGGAAATCCTCAGAATGGTTCAAGAAGAATACGACAACGCGCAAGTCGAGCCGGGAGAAAGTGTCGGCCTAGTCGGTGCAGAAAGCATCGGTGAACCCGGAACACAGATGACTCTTAATACGTTCCACTTCGCCGGCGTCGCTGAGATGAATATCACTACAGGGTTGCCTCGAATCATTGAGATCTTGGATGGAAGAAAGATCCCCAATACGCCTATGATGGAGATCTTCCTCAAGGCCCCTTATTCTCAAGGCAAGGATATCAAGAAGATTGCACAGCACATCAAAGAAACAACGCTCCAAGAAGTCGTTTCGGCATTCAGGATCAACATTGCCGAAAGCACCATGGACATCGTCATCAACAATGAACATGCAAAAGAGCTGGATATCCTCCCTTCAGGCATCATCAAGATCATCGAGAAGAACACAAAGAACTGCACGATCAAAAAGGACAAAGACATCATCACCCTAAAGCTTAGGGGCAAGGATGACACGCTCAACCAGATGTATAAACTTAAGGAAAAGCTCAAAGAATTATATGTCAAGGGAATCAAGGGCATCAAGCAGGTGCTCCCTGTTCGAAGAGAGACTGAGTTTGTCATCATCACCGCTGGATCGAACTTGAATGATGCCCTTCAACTTGAGTTTGTGGACACGCAACGGACGACGACCAACAACATCGTAGAGATTCAAAATGTGCTTGGTGTCGAGGCTGCGCGCCAGGCCATCATCAATGAGGTGTACAAGGTCATTGAGAACCAGGGCTTGAATGTCGATGTCCGGCATATCATGCTCGTTGCAGACACCATGTGCACCATAGGGACAGTCAAGGGCATCACTCGATACGGCATCGTGTCAGACAAGAGTTCAGTGCTTGCACGAGCCTCATTCGAGACACCCATCAAACATATCATCGAAGCGAGCCTTGTCGGAGAGACCGATAGGCTTACCTCGGTCGTAGAAAATGTCATGCTCAACCAGCCAGTCCCTGTCGGAACAGGGTTGCCTGGATTAGTAACAAAGGTGAAGAACTAATGGCACGAAAGAGCCAGGACACGGATATCAGCGACATCAAGAAGCAGCTCGAAGCGGGAAAGATGATCATCGGTACTGACAGGTGCATCCACTCCCTCAAGCTTGGACAACTCAAGCAGATCTATCTCACCTCCAATTGCCCGGAAATGGTCAAGGAAGATATTGAGCATTATGCCAAGCTCAGTGAGACGGTTGTGGTGAATCTCCCCTATCCGAATGATATGCTCGGAGAGCTGTGCAAGAAACCGTTCTCGATCTCTGTTCTCGGGTTGATAAAGTGAAGATCAAGTATGACGCATCATTGATGAAGTTCATGGCCCTCTTTGAGCAGATTACGAGAGTAGGGGCAAAAGACTGCTTTGTCGATGAGCATGCTACGTGGTTTATTGTCCCTGAAACGGATATCGGGAAGGCGATAGGCAAAGGAGGCCAGCATGTCAGGCTCCTCGAGCGAAAGCTCAACAGAAAGATTAAAATAGTAGCATTTAGTCCCCAAAGTACTCAGTTTATAAGTAATCTAATTTATCCTCTTCAGGCGAAGGAGATAAGGGAAGAAGAAGGCCATATAACAATCGTTGGATCTGATACTGCCTCAAAAGGGGTTCTTATCGGCAGAAACGGGCGAAACCTTCGTAATTTGACTGAAATAACCAAAAGGTTCTTTCCAACAGTTACTATCGAGGTCATGTGATGGGTAAGAAAAGCTCAGGCATCAATGCCGGAAAACAATTGAAGAAGCGTCGAGCGAAGTCGCGGTGGATGAGCAAGTACTATGCTCAGAAAACCCTCGGTCTAAAGCAGAAGAGCGATCCTCTTGCAGGTTCTCCTCAAGCTAAAGGTATTGTCCTTGAAAAGATCCAACTCGAAGCGAAGCAGCCTAATTCCGCAATGAGGAAGTGCGTCAGAGTCCAGCTTGTCAAGAATGGCAAACAGGTAACCGCATTCTGCCCTGGAGAAGGCGCAACCAAGCTCATCGATGAGCACGATGAAGTGCTCATAGAATGCATCGGAGGCGCGATGGGCGGCGCAAAAGGAGATATCCCTGGAGTGAGATGGCAAGTCATCAAGGTCAATGATCAAAGCTTAAATGCCCTCAGAAGGGGCAAGATAGAAAAGGCACGAAAATGAAAATCCCGACTAACTTAAGGAAGATTGCATCATTGAGGTATTTTGGGATTTTCAATGTTCACGATTCCATCTTCAACATGCAGGAGGTCATCGTGAACAAATGATCAAAGCGTTCAATCGGTGGAGTACAGAAGACATCAAGGCTGAGGACGCAGGGCTTCAGCGCTATATTTCAATTGAACCCACGATCGTTCCACGGACAGGTGCGCAATACGCAGGCCACCGGTTTCACAAGAGCAGGGTGTTCATTGTCGAGCGCTTCATGAACAAGATCATGGTGCCGGGGCATAAGGGAAAGAAACACAATAAGACATCTTATCATCTTACTGGAAAAGGACAGACAGCCTATAAGATCATGGAACAGACATTAAAAACCGTCGAGGCACGCACCAAGACCAATCCAATCAAGATATTGGTAAAAGCTATCGAGAATGCCGCTCCAAGGGAAGAGGTCATTTCCATTGAATATGGGGGGGCACGCTATCCAAAAGCAGTCGAATGCTCACCCCAGCGAAGGGTGGATATCGCTCTTCGCAACATGACCCAAGGCCCCTACCAGAAGTCATTTAACAGCAAACGGCCTATTTCTGATTGCCTTGCGGAAGAGATCATCAATGCGTATAATTTGAGTACAAACTCGCAAGCGATCACGAAGAAATATGATGCTGAGCGCCAAGCGGACGCGAGCAGATAGAGTTCATCTCTTCTTTTTCTTCACCATATCCTCGCCAGCCATATCCATGAGCATGGATTCCACTTCTTCTTCAGAAGGCTCTTTCTTCTCGACCTTCTTCAATTTCGGCTTTTGAGCCACATCGTCAGGAAGGTCCTGCCATGACGGCTGAACAGGTTTCTTGGGTGCTGGCTGATCAGGAATCTTTTCAATGGGTGAACGGATGCGGAAGTGCCAGAATTTCAGGTGGATGTCCCGGAAGCCGTGCACTTGGGAATAATGATACCCTTTATAGCCCAATAATCCAAGGCCTACGACGCTGACTATGATAATGATGATGAGGAGCCATGGACTTGCTGTCCCTGTTTTGGAGGCATCACATGTTGCGCATGGGCCGCCGCAGTCGATGCCGGTCTCATCCTGATTCTGGATGCCATCAGAACATGATGCGGCCGCGTCTCCGATAAGGGAGCATTCTGCACATTGTCCTCCACAATCAATGCCGGTCTCATCCTGATTCTGGATGCCATCAGAACAGGTCTCTATCGGCGTGCTGCAGTCTATACAGATACCGCCGCAGTCGATGCCGGTCTCATCCTGATTCTGGATGCCATCAGAACAGGTCTCTGCAATGGGAGGTGCAACCTTCCTTCCGATGGCGAAATAGCTGAAGCCTGGAGTTCTCGAGAGATAATAGACCCAGCCGCCCGACATGTTCAGGAACGCTGTATACAGTTCATCCCAGTTGCCATCAGTGTATCTGTATAGCGAGATATCTCGCTTGCCGAACTCTGCATTTGAGAACCATGAATCCTTGACCTTGAAGATGAGATCAGCCTTTTGGATGTCGCTGTCTACGAGCCGAGTAGGTGTTATCTTCATGTACTGATAGATGTTGCCGGTGAATGCTGTCGAGACAGAAGGAGGGGTGCCCAGTGCGGCGATCTCGAGATCGACATTTGAGACGGTATTCAGTGTTGTCAGCTCAATATAATCGACGGCGATGTCATCCATGCCGATGTTCATCCTCACTTTGGATCCAGCGATGATCGTTCCCCAGCTCTGGGTGAACTTCGCCTCGACGTCATCTGTGGGAGTGGTAGTCCCGTCTCCGCCGCTTCCGCTGCTGCCGGTGGTGCCGCTTTCTGTGCATGACTGCGTATCCTCCAGGACCACGCCGTAACAGGTCCGTGTCCTTTCCTGCTCATCGTCTGAGCAGGATGACCAAGACCCCCAGTCCACAGAACAGTTCCCGGTGGTGCGGGTCACGTTGTTCGCGATGACGGTCCCATTATAATTGCCGGCGTCATCAGTGAGGGTCACCACATAGACATAGGTTGTCCCTGGAACTGTCGTGTTTGTGTCATTCCAGCTGTTGGATGTGGTGTTCGCCCTGAAGTTAGCAGAGGAGAAATCAGTGGGATCAATGCTCGCGAGCGTTGTGGAACGGAAGATGCTGAAGCGCACGCTTTGGTTATCAAAGTTGCCTGCGGTGTCCAATATTCGGTCTGACCAGTTTAGCCTGATCTTGCCTGTGGAGTCATTTATTGCCGTGATTTGAGCGAGAGTCGCGGGCATGATGGTGTCGTTTGCCGTCGCATTGAGGCTTGCGGATATGATGGAGTTGTTCTTGTTGCCTGCGTTGTCCATGGTCTGGAGGGCATACCACCAGGTTGAGCCATGACTCGTGGTGTTATCTTCGAATGCATCGATGTTCTCTGATATGTTAAAGATGTTTGTTGCAGAAGAAAGGGTCGTGGCGTTGATGACGGATGAAGAGCGGTAGATGAGGTATGTTTCCCCGCTCTCGGTCAGGTCATCGGTCCAGTTGAGGTCGATATTCCCATCCCAGTCAGAGTCGTTCATCCAATTTATGGACACATTTGTCGTCGGGAGCCCGGTGTCGTTCAAGGTGAAGGTGAAGTTGCCCGCATACCATCTGCTGTTCGTGGCGGTGTCATTGCACCAGACAGTCCACATATACTCGCCGTTGGAGAGGGGGAATGAGCTGAAGTTGGAGAGGGTGTTGTTCAAGGGAGAGGAATTCGTGGCGTTCGCTGCCCATGTCCCGCTGAAATTCGCGTAAAGGACACAGCTGCTGAGATGCGTGTCTGTCGCGTTGAAACCGAAGATGACCGGGCTGGTGGGGAAGACTGTTGCATTATTGATGGTCGCATCCGAGGCGTTGAGATAGACATTGCTGAGATTTGGAGCAGTCGCGTCCACGGCGAGGGTGAAGTTATGGCTGGAGTTCATCCAGGTGCTGTTGCCGAGGCGGTCGTAGCATTGGACATTCCATATGTATATCTTTTCTCCTGTCGGGGAGATGGGAGCGTTGAAGGTCGTGCCTGATGTCAGATTAGACCGGTTATATGTTTCGTTGATCACCCAGCTGTCAGAGAAATCAGACCAGATGGTGCAGTTGACTAAGGTGAAATCGCTCGGTGTGAAGTTGAGTATATGCGTGTTGTTGATGACAACAGTCCCGTTGAGAGGGGAGACGAGCGTGATGATAGGTTTTTGGCTGTCTATCGTGTAGTTGAAATAGCTTTCATTAGAATAGGTTGATCTCATTGCTCCGTCCCAGGCGATGACCCGCCAATAGAGGGCAATATCAGTCGGAAGCGAGAGGTTCACCCAATAAGTGGTGGTGCCATTCTGGGTGGTGAAGTTCTCGTAGACCATGCTTGCAGCGGAGAAACTGGTGTCATTCGCTATCTGGATGGTGTAATTCGTGAAATTGATGTCACCTGACTCAGACCAGGTGAAGCTAGGGGTGGCATTCCAATGGAGTGTCCCATTCGCTGGAGTGAGCAGGTTGAAAGGACCAGGAGCTGCGGTGTCGTGGAGATAGGTGTAGTTTGTGAGGGAGAAATTCGATCCTGAAGTGCTGTTGATCTCACAGTTCCAGATGATGACAGCATGGTCTGGAGAGTTGTTCACGAAGAAGGAATAGGTAGAGCCGTTGTCTAAGGTCCCTGTCAGTGTTTGATTAGGGGCCCAGGTGCCGCTGAAATTCACCCAAAGGGTCATATTGGTTATATCCGTGGCATTCGCGGGGATCGTGCAATTAAGGGAGTAATTCACTGCATAAAGCGCAGTGGTATCAGCTGGGGAAGCGAGCCAATCACTGACTTGGACATCGGCGCTGACGAGAAGGATAAAAGTCAAGGTGAAGAGCATAGCTGCTGATAGGATAAAAATGAGAGACCATGATCCGCCTTTGTCCATCAATGCAACCTCTTTTTTATGCAATAAAATATACCGTTATACAAAAGTGTATATTGATGTTTTTAAATATTTCGTTTTTAAAGAATATAAAAAAGGTATTTACTTATTATTCGCTTTCCAGATGAAATAGCCTGCCAAGCCGAGAACAATGACTATGGCGACAATGATCCAGCCGAGGAATGGCTTTGCCTTCCCTTCGCCAACTGGAGGCTCTTCCGGGGGGGTTATCTCTTCTGGAGGGGTCTCTTCCGGAGGAGTCTCTTCCGGAGGAGGGGTCTCCTCTTTGGGAACCTCTTCTTTCAGTACAGAGGTGATGGCGAAGTCTGAGAAATGAGGTGTGGTTCCCTCAAAGATATAGGCGCCCTGCACATCGAGGGTCTGCCTGGTTGCCAGATCCCTCCATGCTGTTCCGCACAGGTGGAATTTCGTCATCCTCTCATTAAGGTTGTTTGAAGAATACCATTCCTTCGGCACCTTGAAAAAGACCAATCCGGATATTATGTTGGTCGATGGTGTTCCTGTGACCTTGATCCTCGGATAGGCATAGGTGCGCAGGTTTTGTCCTGTGAGGAAACCGCATGCTGGCATGTCAACAATCTCGACGCTGACGGTCACGTCTTCTGCAGCTTCGATGACCTTTACGTGGACTGCAGTGAGGATAAGGTCTGGATCAGTGAACTGAGCCACGCCAGTACCGCCGGCTGGAATGAAAGAGATGGTATATTGGCCTGCGAGCGCGGGGGG
>JBDRLS010000006.1:0-29578 GCA_043812875.1 Nanobdellota archaeon | reverse complement strand
ATTCTTTTTGATCCGTTTAAGCGGCAGATGACAAGGTGAGTGATCAGAAAAGCACGCCGCCAGGATCAAAAAGAACCAGGTTTTCTACGCGGCCAAGGTAGAAAACATTTATAAGGCGATCCTTGTCCCTTTTAGGCATGGATGAATTCCGTTATGACCTGAAGATACCTCTTGAGCGAGTTGCCGTCCTTATAGGCAAACAGGGAGAAATCAAAAAGCAATTGGAAGAAGGATCCGGCTGTAAGTTAATAGTGGATTCAAAAGAGGGAGATATTTCAGTCATTGGCTCAGATGCCCTCCAGCTCTATTCATTACGAGAGGTTATCCGAGCGGTTGGCCGCGGCTTTAACCCGGATATCGCAGAACAACTCCTAAAACAAGACTATCTGCTTGAAATCATCCCCCTCAAGGACATTGCGCGCCACAAAAATGACATGATCCGCCTCAAAGGAAGGGTCATCGGTGCAGACGGGAAGAGCAGACGCACGATCGAGATGCTCACAGAATGCAGCATCTCAGTGTATGGCAAGACTGTCGGCATCATCGGCAGCGCCGAGAACATGCCCCCTCGCAAGGCGAGCCATCGAGCAACTGCTAAAAGGGAGTACGCACGCTTCTGTCTATAAATGGCTGGAAAAAAAGCGGGCTGAGCTGCGAAGGATGGAGATCCTGGGCAACAAGCTCTGATGAACATCAGGTTCAATTTATAGATTTTCACATTCGCCAACGCAACCATTAAATTTATTAATCACCCTTTGAAGGGCTGGTATATGGCCGAACAGATCAAGGCAATCGAATTGGCAACAAAGCAGCGTGATATTTCTGTTGCAGACTTCTTTGCAAAAAACCGGCACCTCCTCGGTTTCGACAACAAGCGCAAGGCATTATTGACGACGGTAAAGGAAGCGGTGGACAATTCACTGGATGCATGCGAAGAAGCGGATATCCTCCCCGAGATATCCGTTGAGCTCATCGAGATGAGTGAAGAACGCTTTAAGATCATCGTCGAAGATAATGGGCCGGGCATTGTCAAGGCGCAAATCCCTAAGATATTCGCAAAGTTGTTGTATGGAAGCAAGTTCTTCAAGTTGAGCCAGAGCAGGGGACAGCAGGGCATCGGCATCTCGGCAAGCGTCATGTACGGTCAGCTCACCACAGGCAAACCCTCAAAAATAACCTCCCGGATTGATAAAACGCATCCCTCACATTATTATGAGCTTCATATAGACACTTCCAAAAATAAGCCGGACATCATCAAGGATGAAACTGTAATCTGGGAGGTGGAGCATGGCACAAAAGTGGAGATAGACCTTGAAGGGAGTTTCATCAAGGGGCCGCAGAGTGTGGATGAATATCTCAAGCAGACAGCGATCGTGAATCCCCATGTCCAGATCATCTATACAAATCCCAAGGCTGAACAGATCATCTTTCCCCGCGTGACCGATGTCATGCCACCAAAGGCGAAGGAGATCAAGCCGCACCCGTATGGGGTGGAACTCGGCGTGCTCATCAACATGTTGAAATTCACCGAAGCGCGGACCCTGCAGAGCTTTCTGACAACTGAATTCTGCAGGATCGGTCCAGGCACAGCAAAGGAGATGTGCGAGAAGGCTGCTTTGTTGCCCAACACTAATCCACCAAAAATCAGTCGAGAGCTCGCGGAGAAGCTATTGAAAGGAATGCAGGAAACCAAAGTCATCGCCCCGCCGACAGACTGCATCTCTCCCATCGGCGCAGAGCTGTTGGAACGTGGATTGAAAAAGGAAGTCAATGCAGAATTTTACACTTCAACGACCAGGCCTCCATCAGTGTATCGAGGAAATCCTTTTGTCATCGAAGCGGCAATCGCCTACGGTGGAGAACTTCAAGCAGAAGGAGCGGCAAAGATTTATCGATTCGCGAATAGGGTGCCGCTGCTCTATCAGCAAGGTGCCTGTGCCATCACCGACTCCATCCAAAAGACCATATGGCGTTCCTATAATCTCCATCAAAGCAACGGAGGGCTGCCTCAAGGTCCATTGGTCATCTTGGTGCACATGGCCTCTGTTTGGGTGCCGTTCACCTCTGAAAGCAAGGAAGCATTAGCCCATTATCCCGAGATCATCAAGGAGATCAAATTGGCCATCCAGGAATGCGGGCGGGATCTTGCGCACTATCTATCAAAGAAGCGGCGTGTCGGGGATGAGCTCAAGAAAAGGAGCTATATCGAGAAATACATCCCTCACGTGGGCATCGCCTTGAAGGAGATACTAACCTTAAAGGATGCTGACCAAGCAAAGGTCGAACAGATGCTCGAAATCGTGCTCGAAAAACAGAGGGGCAAAGTGGAGAAGATGGATTTCGATCCTAATAAGAATGTGGAATATGATGAGGAGCTCGCAAATATAGGGAAGGAAGATGACGCTGAAGAACAAGATCATTGAACACGCACGGAACATGTACGAGACCATACTGAAGAAGCAGCAGCCAGAGCTCAAGATGCCGTTGCGGGCGCTCAGTAATGTACGTTATGATCCTAAAGTCGGTTTCTTCGAATTGGAGGACAAATTCAAGCAGAGGACGTTGACCGCTTCAACTGTCAAGACCTTTGCGCAATCGCTTCGGATGATGTCTCTCTCAAAGAATCTCATCGAGACTGATGACATCGCTACAAAGAGGGAAGCATATTACGTCTCCAAGAATTGGGGCGAGGCGAGGTTTGTCGAGCAGGCAGAATCAGACATGGTCATGGATGACATTGAAGCCATGTTCATGGTCAACCGGGAGCAGATGGGCTTCATCCCTGAAGAGAAAGGGGGGGATGTCGCGGGAAAGCTGGTCGTCGTGGACAAGGATGTCGACACCGGCAAGGAGCTCAAGATCGACTGCACCAAGTTCGGCTCAGGCGCATATTCAGTGCCAAGCTCAGTGGAGGAATTGCAGTTCGAAACCAAAGCAGACTTTATCCTGGCCATCGAGACCGCTGGTATGTATCAGCGACTCGTGAAGCACAACTATTGGAAGAAAGCGAATTGCATCCTCGTCTCCATGGGAGGGGTTCCGACAAGGGCATGCCGCCGGTTCATCCGCCGACTGAGTGATTCGCATAAGCTTCCTGTCTATGCGTTCACAGATGGAGATGTCTATGGCTATCTGAATATCTATCGAACGCTAAAGGTCGGCTCAGGAAATGCTGCCCACATCAACAAGTATTTCTGCGTGCCCAATGCGCAGTTCATAGGGGTGACACCGCAAGACATCCTCGATTACAAGCTGCCGACGCATCCGCTCAAGGACATGGATGTCAAGCGCATCCAGGACGGGTTGAAGAACGATCCCTTTGTGAACCATTACAAGGAATGGCAGAATGCGCTGAAGCTGCAGATGAAGCTCAAGAAAAGAGCGGAGCAGCAAGCATTGGCACAGTGGGGACTCAATTATGTTATCTCGAATTACTTGCCGGAGAAGCTGGCAAACCAAAAGACGTGGCTGCCTTAATTAACCTCATTGAGACTTATTTGGTCCTCTATAGCAACATATCCTGGCCGAAGGAAATGTGTCGGTTCTGGTGATTCTCCTGCAGCCCGGTTTCCATATTCAGTGAGCAATTTCATCAAGGCAATGGCTTGTTTAGGGCTATAAGAAGCTAATTTCTTGGGCAATCTCTGTAATTGCTCTGTTGCATTGCCTATCACTCCAGGTTTTACATAGGTCTGGTCTCCTGGGAGATGGGTATTCATCTTATCATGCATATCAGCAATCAGCTCATCTATTCTATCAAATTGAGGAACGGCATCTATCTCAGGTGAGAGGACAGTGAATCTCATTCTCCCATACAAGGATAATGTTTTTATGAGATCAAGAAGATGCCTATGGTCGAGTTCTTCAATTCCTCTTTTTTGAAGCATAAGCCAACTATGGCCATATTCATCATTGCTTAATATTAGATCCGCGAGCATTCGAGGACTTTTTGGATTTGCATTTAGGTTTAACGCAAGAAGATCAAAGTCCGAACTCGGCACGCCCATTTCTTCACCCATTCATGCTAAGAAATCTTCTTAATTCTTAAAACACACGTATTTTTTTGTTGTAACCTTGATTTCTTAGTCTAGTGAGTTGTTATTCTACAGTAATGAAAATAGAAGGTTTTTTAAATATAGTCGTGTTTACCTTCGTATGCTTGAAAAGACCCTATATTTTTTACGGAAATACGGCCATTTGGACGACCCTGAGAGGGCGCCTGACTTCAGTGCAGCAGATGATCCTGGCTTTATGCATCCACTGGCTGCAAGATATCGGTGGTATCAGTCCAATCCAGAACTCTATAGCGCTCCTGTGTCAGGCAAGGATGTCTATCAGAATGATTTTCCGGCTCTTGAAGAGATCACGCTTGTCGATTTTCAAAAGCAATTTTTTAGGGGAATTTCTCCTTCCGAAGAACACATCCTCATTGATATCGGCTCTGGTCTTTGGAGCAAGACCTTGATTTCGCTCGCAAAAGAACGTCCTAAAACAAAGTTTTACCTGATTGATAATATGGATATCGACCAACTAAAAGAGGCTATGGGTCATCTTCCATCAGAGATGCATGCCGAGATCAAAACCAGCGTAAAAGAGACTGTGCAAGACTATATAAAAAAAGCTGGATTATCTCATGTCAGCTACTTCAACCATGAACTCAGGAAGGGCTCTTTAGCAGTTCCTTCTCAAGGGAAACCTGTTGCAGTTACATCATGGAAGGCACCGAAAGGATTGGGAAATCTCGTTGTGGACTTTTCCATTGACGCAGGAGCCCAGCTGATCGGATTCAATAATTCTGCAACGGAGATGATCCCTCCTGATTCAGCACACTATTCCCTGATCAAAGCATACCTTAGCGAACATCTCAAACCACATCAGATTGATAAGATCATCAGCCTCATTCACGATCCTAATGCAAAAGCAGACATGCCTCCTGGAGAACGGAAATATGATCACCGGATTGAAGGGCAACGTCTTTTTGCTCTGGCGCTGACCTTGCTTTTCCCCCTTGCCCAGAAAGCGAAGCTGGAACAGGCTGGATACGCTGTGGACATATATCAGAATAAGACGATAGCATTCTATAACTTCCCAAGCCACCACATCTGCGCCCAGAGGCAATAATATTCTGGCCTAAAATGTACAAACAAAAAGCTTTAAATACAACCCCTGCCTCTAATCAATTTATCTTCACACGTGAGTAGAGGCAAAAAACGGGTGTTAACTAATGGCTGAAGACGAAAAGAAATTTTCCAAACAACTCATAGGCAAAACAGTGGTCAGCAAGACCGGCAAGCGCTTCGGCGAGGTCGGTGACATCATCTTTGAAGTCAAATCTGGTGAGCTGATCCATATCATTCTGCAGAATCCAACATCATATACAGAAAAACTTGAGCTCGAGAAGGATAAGCAAGGGAATATCTTGATTCCATTCTCCGCTGTGATCGCCATCGGTGATTTCATGGTCGTTGCAGAAGAAGATATCATATAAGTTTCTGAAAGGGGGGGTCATCATGAACAAAAAGAATCTAACATTCATAGCATTGTTCCTGGTTTTTGGAGTCTTCACATCTCAGATCAATTTTGCAGCCATCCTCGGCGCTGAGGGGCAGCATTTTACGCTCTTCCAGTTCTTTGCACCGATTGCCGGAGCGTTTCTCGGCTTTATCGGCATCGGACTAGTGCTGTTGACTGAGCTCATCAATCACACAGTGATGGGCAAGGAGTTCATCCTGTTGAATATTATTCGTTTGTTTCCACTGCTCTTTGCTACATACTATTTCAGCAAGGTACGCAAGGCGTGGTTTGGTGTCGCTGTACCCGTCGCCGCAATGATTCTCTTCTGGCTTCATCCGACAGGACAGGCAGCATGGCCATATGCATTGCTCTGGCTTGTTCCCATCGTCGCTGTGTTCTTTCCTTCTGTGTTGGCGCGGAGTTTTGGTGCCACATTTACTGCCCATGCTGTCGGCAGTGTAACCTGGCTCTATACCGTGCCCATGGAAGCAGGCGTGTGGATCGGCTTGATACCTACAGTGCTGTATGAACGGACGCTGTTTGCACTTGGCATTGCGGGAAGCTACTGGATCATGAATGTGATGCTTCACTATGTAAATGAGCGCTGGGACGTGCCAATCCTGCAGCTCGGGAAGCTGCCGCTGTGGGTAAAAAATCTCGTAATCCGTTAATCTTTTTTTTGTTACTACTGCACAAAGAGGCTTATTTAGCAACTTTTATAAATTGAGTATTATTTCATCTCTTCATGACGATAGATAAAATTATCGCAGCGGTCAGAACGCCATTCAAGGAACCGCTCTTTATCAGTGTAGACAAACCTATCGGGGCTAATCAAGGAGAAGATTTCTCAACTAAAGTAGAACGGCTACACAGTCATCGTAAAGGTGCAAAGGGGATTTATTTTCTCATACCCGGATGGCAAGGTACGTTTAAGGAGTCTAAAATATACCTATTGCGAGATTCTATACATCGTAGAGGCTACGCTACCCTGGAGTATGAGCTTCCCACAGATTTCTTATCACATGATGTTCAACTTACCTATGACCGGTTCATGACGTTTCGCGACTTGGTAAGGGCTGATATGGACCGACTTAAAGGATCTTATGATGAGATGAACATCATGGGCACAAGCCTTGGCTGTGTCAACTCAACCATGATCGCAAATGATAGAACTGATATCTCAAAGCATATTCTCATTGTCCCAGGGCATTGCCTCGCTGAGTCTCTCTGGTTAGGTCATCTGACTCAGATCCTCAAAGAGCAAATGGATGAAGAAGGCATGTCCTTGCCTAAACTGAAAATGTTGTGGCATCACCTCGCCCCAGAGAACAACCTTGATCTCAGTGGAAAGATATATGTCCATCTCTCCGAAGCTGATGCTATCATCCCCTATTCTTGCGGCAACGCTCTGGTGAAAGCGATGGAGCAAAAAGGGCTTCAGCCTCATGTCAAGGTGAACAAGCATCGCGGCCACTACGGCACGGTCATATCCTACTATCTCAGTCCGAGGGATGTCTAGTTTTTGATAGTCCCACTCTCCGCCCCCCTCGACCTCCAGGCAATGATGGATATTCTGCCAAAAACCTTTTAAACCTCTGAGGTTTATCGTCTTTTGGGATGGGAAAAGAACACGCTATCTGGACTGAGAAATATCGGCCTCAAGACTTCTCTGAGATAAAAGGCCAGGAGGACATCGTCAAGAAGTGCCAGCACTTCGTCAAAGGACAGAACATGCCCCATCTGCTCTTCGCCGGGCCAGCAGGAGTCGGCAAGACAACACTTTCATTAGTCATCGCCAAACAGCTCTTCAAGGACAGCTGGCAGCGGAACCTATTGGAGTTGAATGCCAGCGACGAACGCGGCATCGACGTCATCCGCGTCAAAGTGAAAGACTTTGCCAGAACGCGTGCAATCGGTGATGTGCCCTATAAGATAATCTATCTCGATGAGTGTGACGCTCTGACAAAGGAAGCGCAACAGGCGCTCCGCAGGACAATGGAGAACTACACACACACCTGCCGGTTCATCCTTTCATGCAACTATTCCTCCAAGATCATCGATCCCATCCAAAGCAGATGCACCATGTTCCGATTCAAGCCGTTGTCCAAGGAAGAACTGATCAGCGTCATCGACCGCATCGCCAAAGAGGAAGGGCTCACGCTCTCTCCCGAGACAAAGGAAGCTATTTTCCAAGCGAGCAACGGCGACTGCCGCCGGGCAGAGAACATCCTCCAGAGCGCGGCCACCCTGGGAAAGAACATCACTGAGGAGACCATCTTCTCTCTCGCAAGCATCGTCCGGCCGAAAGAGTTAAAAGCCGTGCTTGATCTAGCGTTATCAGGCAAGTTCCCAGAAGCGAGAAAGAAGCTGCTGGACGCCATGCTCGAGTATTCCCTCTCTGGCCTGGACATCATCAAGCAGATCCAACAGGAGATCTGGAATCTCGACATCCCTGCCAAGGCAAAGGCCGCACTCATGGACAAGTGCGGAGAGGCAGAGTTCCGCATGGTCGAGGGAAGCGATGAATACCTACAGCTTGAGGCGCTCCTTGCGCAATTCATGCTATGGAATTAAAAATCCCACTCGCCCCAAGGGGCGGGGTATTTTTAGTGGTCAGATACCCCGTTACCCTCCAGGGCACAATCAATAGCTAACCCATCCACTACCCCTGACGGGGCATCTGAACAAATGAAAAAAGAGGACCAACTAGTAAATCAGCTAGAAGAAGAGGAGTCTAAGCTAGCTCATTCTCAAGACGTCATCAGAGCGCAGCTTCAGGAAAACGAGGCGCAGCTCAAAGGGATGAAGACCCATTTTGATGACCTCAAACTAAGCATCAAGAACGAAGCGCGCTATAAAGAGCGGACGAAAGTCTTGATGAACACATTGCACCAGAGCAGGAAACAGCAGCAGAATCTCCAGAGTGATAACGAACGTCTTGTCGCATTGCTCGAGAAAAAAGAGAAAGATCTTGAGACCTCACATGAACGCCTGAAAACCCTCCGACGGCTTGTTTCTGAACAGGCAAAATGGCATCTGCAGCTTCTCAGCCAGAAGAAGGGAGCCATCAATGCGAAAGAGGAAACATTCGACCGCCTCGAGCTTGCACAGCGCAATCGCGATTCAGAGCTCCAATCAGAGCTCGGTGAGGCAACCACTGAATACAAGGATGCGGTCAAGGCATTGATGGCTGACCGGGAGCTTAGACGGCGGCAGGTCAAGATGCTAAACCGGGCATTGCATGAGAAAGGGAGCGCATTAGAACATGCTGAAGCACGATTACGGCGGCGCACGAAGCTCACCATGGAAGTCTCTGACAAGGTCGTGGGCGAGCTCGACAAATACAGCGAGGCCATCCAGAGCAAGGAGGCCGCGCTGCGCTTCTTGGAAAAGGAGCACAGCGCAGCTGTCCGTCGGCTGCATGAAACCGAATCCTCTCTTGCTGTAAAGACCGAATCCTTCAATAAATTACGGGCAATGCTCCATGAACTCAGCGACGAGCGAGAAAAACTCAGGTTGAAACTAGAGGCAGTAAAGGGGGAGACGGAATCTGCACATGCCCATGCTGATAAGCTGAAGGATCGCCTTGAGCGGCAAGCGCGGTTTCCCCGAGAGATGGCGCGTGAGCTCGGTCAGCGCATAAGGGAGAAAGACCAGCGAATCAAGGTCCTCGCTGAGCAACTCCACCTTACCGAATGCGACCTTGTCCAAAAAGAGGACCGATTTCATGATATCAAGAGACAAAAGAACGAATCCCGGGAACTCAATGAAAAACTTCTGATGCTGCTCGAGGCCGCTGCACGAAAACACCAACTCTTGACCCAAGAGAACGAAACCATCCGGAGCAATCTTGAAATCCGAAAGAGCGAGCTCGATGAGCTGAAGATTGCACAATCCTCCCTCTCCAAGAAGAAAGCAGTGCTCGATCGCCTCATCACTGCGGCAAACAGCCAAGAAGAGATGGCAGACGGGATCTCGACGCTGCAGCTCGGCATCGCACGCGAAGAGAAACAGCTTCTCGACGGCGGCATCTCTGGAAAAACAAGAGCGGCGATCCAGGATTCACTCAACCAATTGCAGCACATTGCGAGCACCCAGCCCCATCTGCAGGATCGGCTGAAGGGGATTGCTGAACATCTGAGGGATAACCTCACAGAACTCCATTCGGAGATCCTCGGAAAAGAGAAACATCTTGCCATCCGGATGAAGCATCGGCTCAGCCTCCAGCAAAAGGTCAAGGCCTATCGAAAAATCATTGATTTCGTCATGCTGGAAAAGAAACGGGCAGTATTCGTGCGGAACAAACTGGTGCATGCCCTGCCGAGAATGGGAAGAGTTCTCTCTGAGATGCGCGGCAGAGTTGAACAAAAAGAGCTTCTTATCGACCAGCTTCGAGAAGGCCATCACCTCGAGGTCAAAGAGCTTAGAGAGGAACTCCACACACAGATGAAGCTGGCCATCGAAGAACACACCAAGAGAGAATTGGCATTGAAGACAGAGCTCCATGTCGCGGCGAAGCGGATGGGAGAGACGCATGAGGAGCTCATCTCGACGGTGAAGATCGCATTGGATGAACGTGATAAGATCATCAAGAAGGCATTGACCACGTTAAGCAAGAAATCCAAAGCAACATTGGATGCCATTGCTTCTGCTGCAGGCGAGGGAGAAGCGGATGTCGCAAAGGCCATGACCCATGACAAGGACATCGCCAAATACTTCGATGAACAAGAGCGGGACATGATGGAAAAGATCACTTCGCTTTCGCAGAAGGACATCCGGTCTATCATCCATTCAGAACGTGCATTAGACCAAAGGGCAGACGCGCTTTCTGACATCGATATCGTCCGCAGGAAGCAATATGCAGAAGAAGGCCTTGTCCCTCATGCACCCCGAAAGGATGTCATCTCCCATGCCTCTGATGTGTTCACTGAAACCCCTGCGAAACCGGCTGTAAGAAGGGCTGCCCATTCAGTCACCGCGACAGTTGAAGAAATCGTGCCCCTCATCGAGATCGCGATCCAGCATGAACAAGACCTAAACAAGATCAAAACGTCGCTCATCGGCTCTGGATTCAGCGAGCCCTCAGTACTCGCAGCATTAGAAAAAATGAAGAAATTAAATAATCTATGAGCTGTGGAGTACCCTTACAGGAGTATCACGGAGTTCTTTGTAATCGTACTCTAACTCCACATTGAGAACCTTTTCATAATCATTGAGGTTTTCATCATCTAACTCAATGGTGCATCGTACGCTTCGCTCATCCTCATACAGCTTGACATAGCCGACCTGGGTATCTCCTTCAACATCAAGCTGTGAACAATCAAAGGTTCCGATCCCTGGGTCGAAGACTCTCACCAATACTTTATCCTGGTTCTGACGATCAGCGTCGCATCCAGAGGCAAGCTCATGAATGGAGCCTGCGCCCACTTGTTCAAGGGTTAAGGACAGAGCGATCTTGTTATTTCCCATGACTGATTCCTGCGCTTTGGTGACATGCACAGGCGCCCCAGAATTCTCTGCTGCAAGA
Source organism: Nanobdellota archaeon (assembly GCA_043812875.1). Lineage (GTDB taxonomy): Archaea > Nanobdellota > Nanobdellia > Woesearchaeales > JAHIVG01 > JBDRLS01. The sequence continues at coordinate 18,537 of JBDRLS010000006.1, read as the reverse complement.
TCACTATTCGGGTCACAGAACTGTTCTTCTCCTGTCCTTCCCACAAGATCCTCAAGGACGCAGATCTTTGCTTGCACTTTCGTACCATATTTATAACAAGTTTTTGCGATAAAATCGAATTCCACTTCACCAGCGACGTCATGCGCATATTGAAGGTTGTCAAACTCGACATTCGTAACTGTTCCCTCGATGATGTTGCCCTGAGGATCCTTTTCCGCGGCTTCAAGGTCATCCGGGGAATTCTTCGTAAAGTCAGCAGGTGTCTTCCCAAAATCAACTGGATCAACACCAAGGATTGTCACGGTCACATCCTCCTTAGGTACAGGCCACTCACCTAAGTTCTTGAGATGGACGCTGACATCAAAAGAGAAGTCTTCATCAAAGACCTGTTCAGGCGGGGCACCGGATAAAAACATGATTTCCAAGCCTCGGGTACCGCCGATGAAGGCGCCTGAAGTTTCGGTATCTGCATTATCATTACTTGGGCAACCAGCAGCAACTAGTACAATAAGAATCAATAAGGGTAAGAGTCTACGCATTTTTTTGCCTCCTTACGAGTTGTTATTGAAAACCTCGTTTTCAATCCGAAAATTCGTGTGTTGAGCGAGGAGAATCAACACTCGCTTTGCGAATTTTCGCTACCTTTCAGAAATGCGCTCCTTCATATATAAATGTTTCGAATGAATTACTGAGGATATTCTCCCACAAATTTTATGGTGACATCTTCTTCGATCCAGTCCTTGTATCCATAGTCTAAGGTTATCTGCAACGGCGCTTTATAAGCAGAGTCAACATCATCGCGGATGTCAAATGTACAGAAAATCGTTCCCTCACCGTCGACCATCCGAACGCGGTTTCCATTGTGGCTCGGCTTGCATTGGATGGGGGAATCACCGCTCAACAATACAGTAAACTCCACCATGTTGAGGTCGTTGTAGGGGATATTGTATGGGCAGCATATACCATCATATGCACAGGATGACCCCTCAATGGCACGGTCAAAGACAACACCGTTCCCAACATTGCTGATCTTGATCTCAAAATGGACCACATCTTCTGTTCCTTGCTCATTGATGCTTGTCACGGCAACCGGGGCTCCTTGGCCGCCAGCGACCGATGTCGTGCCGACGCGGCAAGGCTTATCCTCCTCTTTTATGAACGGATGCGGGTCTATGCAGACAAGCGGGGTGGCTGTTGTCTGGTAAGGATAGCATGCAGAGACCTTAAGCTTCACATCATACTTGTCAAGGCCTTCAGGCCATCTATTATCAAGATTACCTATGAACTCGTGCACATTAAAGCCGCCTTCAGGATTGAAGTTAGACTTGCCTTCAAGGAATTCACATGGATATCCGGTGCCGGGGCTCGGGGTGAATGAAAGAAGGTTTCTGTCATAGCCGTCTAAATATAAGGCGCAATCAGTAATGTCGTACGCGCCCTTGTTCCGCATCTCAATGCTCAACCTGAGGAGCTCTTGGTTGGAATTATAGCCATCTGGTGAGTAATATACGATGCTGGGAGGCAGATTGTCGCTGAACTTCATCTCTAATCCTTTTGTTCCGGTGAAGGTCTCCCTGGTGAAGGGCTCATCCTCATCCCCTTCAGCGCTCTTGCCCGTGCAGCTGGAAAGGGTCAAGATGGCCAGGCAGAGAATGACAAGGAGATGCCTCTGTTTCATACGCAGGCTTTAAGGAAGAAGGTATATAAAGTTTGCTATTCGCTGGACTCTTCAGATTCAACAGGGGGTTCTTCAGGTCTTTGGCAACACACTGTGCCGAAGCCGCAAGAGGGTTCATAGGATAAGTTATCAAACACCCCCACATGGGTGATAGTGCCAGGTGTACAAGCTTTGACGGTAAGACAGGCAAACATTCCTGGTTTGTTCCCCCAATCATCTTTGTGGAATGTCTCGCAGCTATGCTTGATCTGGCAGCAGGTATCTTGGCCCGTGCACATGAATCCACCTGGTTTTGTTCCTAGAATCTGGTCAGGATCGCAGAACTCTTCAGCTTTGATCTTGGAGATGCAAGTCCACTCTCCTGATTTTTGGGATGCGCTAAAACTATCCTCATGGTTGACTTCGCATTCTGTCTTTTCACGCTTACAGCATATCGCGTCAGAGCCGCATTGGCCGGCAACAGCGCCGCCGAAGGCTTCGCAGGATTTCCAGCTTTCATATTTCACGCATTTACCGTTTGCCTCCGCTTCACATGCTCTCGCCCAATCTGGAGAATCCATCCTGCAGCACTTTTCATCTCCAGCGCACATGTCTTTCTGCTCATCCTGACATGTTGCATAACCTCTGTTATCCTCCTGGAAGCAGCGATATGTATTGTTTCCATCATCTATGAAATCTTTGCATATAACATCACTATTACAGCAGACAAGGTCATCATTGCACGAATGGAGGGGATCAACACCACCATAGCCGTTGTTGCACTGGTTTTCAGTCTTACAACGATTCGGGGAGCAAGGTCCATCAGACGGAACACAGCACACTTCCGTACCCGGGCACATCATATTGGAGATCTTGTCCGTCTGGCATACGTTTTTATCAAAGCAGCCATATGATATACCCTTAAGATCCTCACACTCAGGGGTTGATCTTTCACAGCACTGGCTTCCCATTGGACAGGAGCCATAAGATAATCCGCCGTATGCCTCGCAGACAAAGGCATCATCAGGAATGCAGGTCCCCTTGCAGGGATAATCAGGGCTGTTGGCCTTGATGGTGATCTCCTTGAAGAGATCCGGGGTGATATAACCATAACTCAAGATGACGGTGATAGGTGTAGTGAACGCACTTTGGGTCTTAGGGATGTCCTTAGAGCAGAATATCTGCATCTTATCAGGCTCGTGGGGATCGATTTCTGGGGATTTGCAATGCGTGCTCTCGATGAGATCTTTCCCGAGCCGTATCTCAGTGATGATGTTGTTGATGTTCGAGCTGAGCACGGCTTCCCCAAGGCATTCCTTCTGCACCGCATTCCTCGCTGTTATCTTTCCATTGCCGAAATTCTGTATGTTGATGATGAGCTGTAATCGTGCATTATCTTTATCAACATCATAGATTGTTTCCTCGATTTTCGTGACCGCTATGGGCGCTCCCTGCTTTCTCGGCATGTTCACATCCGCAACCTGGCAGACATCACCAAAACTGCTGAAAAAACTCTTGTCCGTGTTGATGCATATTGAAGCACTGGCTCTGGTTTCGTATGCATAACATCCATACACCTTGAAGAGCACTTCTTTCTCTTGGTCGGTAGGATGTAAGGCAAGACTTTCCGCATTAAATGTCACTATCTCAAAATCTCCATTAGGATAATATTCAGAGACTCCACGGAAAGGCTCCCTGTCCCCGATGATGTAATGCGTCTCCTCAGTGGAGATGAACTGGGGATAATAATTCACCAGTACCAAGTTCCCGTTTTTGATGTCTGTCTTTCCTGTGTTTTTTATCTCTAATCCAATGGGAAATTTTGTTTCCATCTCAACCAATTCTGGGGGCATGCTCTGGATGAAGCGCATCTCTAAGCCATCACCCTCAGCAAAAATCGTCGGATTCCTGCTGAACATGCTCTTGATGCTCGTCGAAGCTGAGCAGGCGGCGAGAAACAGCATGCACAGGACGACCAGCGGCAGTGCTTTCATATGATCACTCCTGGGATGAAGCTCTCCTGGGCAGCGGCAACACGGCCGGGAAAGAGCTTATCCCGGCAGGAGAAGTCCACCTGCGCAGCGACGGCAGCATACCATCCCTTATACTCTGAAAAGCCGCAGTCATAAGGGTCGTGGCCTGAGCTATATCGATTATAATCTTCCACAAGCATCTTGATCAGGCATTCAACATTCGTTCCTCCCTCCTGGAGTTCTTCCGGTGTTTTAGCGCACCTTTCAAGTGCGATCGGGCCGAGCTGCATAAGGCCGATCCCATTTCCATCCCGCGTATCATCAATGAATCCATTGTTGACCACACTTGCATACGCGAGGAGAAGAGCAGGAGGGACCTTTTCTCCGCGTCTATTCAAGGCAGTGGATCGCTTGACAACATCAATGATCATGTCCTGAATGTTAATATCCCCGCGCGCGCCATTGGTCCTCACGTCGCCAGCGTACACTTCAGGAAGATCAATCTCTCCGACGTTCAGGTAGCCTATGGCATTCACTTCATAGGTGTAGTCTAGCGTGAACACGATGTCTTCTCGATGGAGCTCGTGGGGATTTTCAAAGATGCTTGAAGGGTCCTGCTCATCCCTCAGCTTGACTTGGCAGGCAAAGAGCGCGACCTGATCCTGAGGGGTGAGATCAAGAAGGTTAAATGATGAGGGATTTTTCAGTTCATAAACTCCTCCTTCTCGTTCTGTGAAATACTCGCAGCCATCAGAGAGCTTCAGCCACGATGGGATGGTGAGTGTCCCTTCCTTGATCTCGACGATCCTCCCTTCATCCCTCTTATTATTGATCGCCCCTTCAAGGCCGAAACTCATGCCTTTCTCGAGGATGATGACCGGCCGGTCACTGATCAGGATAGGCAAGATGAAATCAGGATCAGCAACTGAGAAATATCCCTGGGGATAGAACGCATGCATCTCCTCAGGATAGGTCTTGAAATGGAGCCAGGCAAGGGCAGATTTTTCCGCGTCATCTGCAGCATCAGTCTGCCTCTTGTAGAATTCAGTCAACACCGCGATATCTTCAAGGGCGCGTTTTTCTTCTGCTGTATATGCTTCCCTAGAAGTGAAGACCTGTGTCAGCTTTGTCGTCACATCATTGCTCAGCTCTGCCTTGAACAGGACCTTGTTCTGCCCCTTTTTCAGGTCATGAGGGAATAATTTGCATGACAATGTCTCGAAGGTGCCTGTTTCCTGGAATTTGCTCACCATGATGGTTTCCGGCTCAATGATGCCTGTCCCATCAACAATGGTGAACTTATCACCGTCGTTATTTTCATCAGCGAGCATGCCGCAGGAGGTAGCCAAGGAAACATCCTTCTTTTGGCTGCTTGCCGTGAGCGTCGCGGTATAAGGGACCAAATTGAGTGACGCGACTCTTCTCGGGGCTCCTGTTTTTATCTTGACCTCGACATTCATCTTCCCTGCCTTGACCATGCCCTCCAGCGTCTGCCGTTTCTGGGCTTCAGTCTCAGGAGGCTTATTCAGGTCTTCGCATTTCAGCGGATCAAAGGTGAGCGCGCCTATGACACACGACATCATCCTTGTCGCGTAGAGCGACCTTGAAGCGTCCTCGACAACCTGGTCTGAGAACTCGCTCTGATAAGTATCATCACCTGTAATCTTTTCCATGGCATTATAGACTGCTGAGACATCCGCAAAAATAGGAATGGCAACAAGAGAGATGAACAGCACTGCCCACAAGGCAAAGGCCTTCTGAAAGCCGGGTGTCCTGATCTTCTTGGCAAGGTACACAGGGAGAATCGCGAGCAGGAAAAAGAACGGATAGAGGCCTGTGATATTCGCAAGTTTGACTTCGGGATAAACAATAAAAAGCACGTTTTGCGCTCGTTCGGGGGGGAGGATTTTAAAGAGCCATTGGCCGATGCGGATAAGCAGGCCAGCGTTGAGGAGGCAGATGCCCAGGATGCCGCCCATGGTCATCACCCTCCTGAGATAGTCCTGCGGGTCAGGGTGGATGGTAATGTAGTTAATGAAAAAGATGACTGCAAGGCCGAGAACCGTGGCGGGGATGAGCAGGGCATTCAGTCCATACGCGAATACTGTGAACACCACGCCCCAGACGATGATCGCCGGCAGGGACACCATGAATCGTTTGAGGAAATCATCCTCGTCTGCTCCCAAGATATAGAATGAAAAGATGATGAAAAAGGTACTGCTCTCGAACTGGGCAAAGGCCATGGCAGCGTCAATGCCGAATCTCAAAAAGGTAATGAACTTGATAAATTGGGTGATCACCGTTGCCCAGAACAAGATCTTGAGGATCGGGTCGAGGCGGTCGTGCCAGTCTGCAACCTTCTTTCCTGCCTTTATCGCTCCTTTTCCAGCATAATATCCGCCGACAAATGGCGCGGCTACACCATACCCTGCAATCTTTGCAGCCTTCTTGCCCCGGCGCATCCAGGCTTCCTTTTCCTCCTTGGTCATAGGCTGCCCTTGGAACTGGGTTGTTCCGTCGTGGTCTTTCCCGAGGCTGTCGCGGGGATTCTGGCCTTTGAGGCGTTGCGCAAGCGCCCGCTTGAAACCATCTGTTTGTCCTTCCTCTTTTTGAAGATGGGCTAACTGATCTCTTCGCTCCATTTTAAAATAGGTATCTACTTGTTGTTCGATGCGCCGCTCTTCAGCTTTCAATTTCTGTTCTTCTTCCTGCTCCTTTTGGGCCATGCGATTTATAGCTAGGTCATAGGATGTCTTAAGCTCACCTTTATTCCTCTGTCCTGTTTGTCCAAGTTTTTGCTCGCCTTTTTCTGATTCTTGTCCTATCTCCCTTTTTTGCTCCTGAGCATAATCCTCAAGCCGTGCCTTCGCAATCCTGATGATTCGTCTGAGTTTATCGTCCTTAAGCGGGACTGTTCTGATATAGTTCATCCCTTCCCTCAACTGAGTCGGTGTCATCCCGGCAATGGTTTCATGACCTAATGTGGCAAGGTGATCAAGGGTCTTATCGTGCGGTGTAACCTTCTCGTAATACCTGCGCGCAACTTCTTCTTTACTAGAAAGAAATCCCATCAGTCTACCTCAATCCTCAGAAAACTGCTCGTGCCTCTTTTTCTCATATGCAAGAACCTCATTCTCTATCGTAGAGGATGACCTTGAACTCGACGAGCTCAAGGGTGCCGTCAGGCTCGATCTTGATGCCGTTGCTGTCCGGCTCGACGAAATTATCAAGGTTCCTCGACCAGAAACGCTCGTAGGTGAACAGCTGAGTCCGGTGCCCGTTCACGAAGATGTCCGCTTTCTTCTGCTCCTCATCTTCAATGAAGCGGAAGGTCATGTTGATGGTCTTGTCCCCGCTTGCGATCTCATCCACATCCTTCTCGCTGAGATCAAAATAATACGTGGGGAACTTCAGCTCTCTTAAATCCGTATGCACTTGTATGCGGTCGATGATGACCCTCCCTTTGTCTGTGCTGAACACGACACGATTCTCGCCCTGGCTCAAATATCCTGGAGAGAACTCCTGGACGATCGGAGAACCGCAGTCCGGGATGGCATTGAATATCTCTTTGTTGTTGATGGATACTCTCAAACGGCCAGCGTCGCCTTCGCATTCAGGAACAAAGCGAATCTTTGCCTCATCAAGGTTTTCTTTTTCAATGGCTGAGATGAGAAAGACGTTCTTGCTCTCTTGGCCGGAAACATCAGTGATATCAGAAGTGATAAGAAGATTGCGAAGCTCGTACTCATTCGTGCGCCAGAACATCCAGCCAACACTGCTCACAGAGAATCGGAGTTCGTTATTATCTCTTAGCATCGATCTTTGGATGCTGATTGGGGGGGCATTTGCCTGGCTCAACTCGCCAGCGAAGATTTGCTCACCGTTCAGGGTGATCGTGAGCATGCCTTTTCGCTTTTCTGCAACAAAGGAAAGCAGGACATTATTCGTGTTTGCCAGATCATCGATCAAAAAGGTTATCCTCGCATCATTCTTGTCGAAAACACCGTTTTTCGCATAGATCGAACCCACTTCCTTGATCATGGAAGCGCTTGTAGATGCAAATAGCGTTATAGATGGGAGATCATGCTCAAATTCGTCTGTGCTCAGGTCATCTAGAAGGCCAGGGCTTTCCTTTATGAGCGTGCGGTTGATCTTTATCTCATCAATGTCATCATCATTGCTGTCATCGTCGTCAAAATCCTCATCCAGAAGGGCTGCGCGCTCTTCAGCTGGAAGAAAGAGGATATAGAGCACTATGAACACAGCAATCATAGCAATGAGGGCCGCGGCTCCGGCAGCTTGTGCGCGCTTCAAATTCATGACACCTTTTTAATATGAAAAATGAGTAGGTACATATATAAATCTTTGGATTTTCCTCTCTATATGCGGATAATCAAGAAAGACCTTAAACATGGAATGGTCTCGTGCCTGATCGAGGACGTGGATGACCTCTGGTATCTGAGCCAGATCATCATGCCCCCAGACAAGGTGAAAGGAAGCACAGTAAGGAAGATCAAAATCGGCGGAGAAGACGCTCGGTCCAATAAAATCATCAAGAAGCGGATGACTCTTGCACTAATCGTGGAAAAGGTCGAGTTCACCGGAAGCCAGCTCCGTGTCCTCGGCACTATCACCGAAGGACCTGAGGATATCCCCCACGGAAGCTATCATAGCTTTGGCTTAGAGCCTGGAGAGAAGATAACCATCACAAAGGAAGAATGGCTCCGCTTGCATCTTGAAAAGCTCAAGGAGGCATCAGAGGCTAAGCAGGCTGATGTGCTTATAGTTGTTTTTGATAGGGAGACTGCAATCTTCGGCAAATTAAAGCGCCAAGGGTTTGAAATCCTCTCTCGCATAGAAGGAGAGGTCCAGAAGAAGGATGTCGAGCAGAAGGCAAAAGGGCTCTACCCTGAGATCATCGCCAAACTGAAGCAGTACCAAGAAAGAATGAAGCCGAGCCATATCGTGCTTGCCTCTCCCTCTTTCTGGAAGGAAGAGCTTTTCAAGGCGATGGGCAAGGATGCCTTTCCCAATATGGTACAGGCTACAGTATCATCTGCAACAGAGAACGCCTTTGATGAGCTGTTGAAGCGCGGTGAGCTGCGACAGGTGTTGCAGCAGGAGAGGGTGGCGCAGGATGCGCTTCTTGTCGAGGGGATCATGGGCGCCATTTCCAAGGATAGAAACGTTTCGTACGGCATGGACCAAGTGAGGTCGGCTGCTGAATCCGGGGCTGTAGAGTTGCTGCTTGTCACTGATGGACTTCTCCTGAAGTCGCGTGAAGATGGCAAGGATGCGGAGCTTGATGCGATCATGAAATCTGTTGAACGAGCGAAGGGCAAGGTGCACTTCATCGCATCCGAGAACGATCCTGGGAAACAACTCGATGGTCTCGGTGGGATTGCGGGGAAGCTGCGGTATAAAATATTATAGGACCGGAGGGATAATTTAGCCTTGTTCGACTAAAATTTTTTAAATCTGGCAATATCCTCATGGTTCATGAGAATCATCACACCTGAAGAGTATTTTGAGGCAACATCTAAACTCGCAAAGGGCGTTAGGCAAGAATTCATTCCTGATCTTATCGTGCCCCTAGGCGGCGGAATGGTCCCTGGAGGGATGCTTCAAGAAATGTTCAAGGTAAAGGCTCGTTGTATCGATATCGGTAGGAAGGGCGATAAAAGAATAGTCATCTATGACCTGAACATTGATGTCGATGGAAAACGATTGCTGTTGTTAGAAGACTTTGTTCCCTCGAATAGGGGCAAGAGTCTATTGATGGCAAAAGGTCATTTTGAGAATCTCGGTGCTGAAGTCAGGATGGGTGCCCCTGTTGTCGGAGAGAACACTCAAGTGGAATTCTACGGATTATTATTGAAGGAACCCTTCAGAGTTTTCTGGAAACCAACTCGATAATGGGACAAGGCTTATTTCATTGAACGCCTTATAAATGGAATGCATATCCTTAAATATTCTCAGTCATTCCTTTTCGCTATGACAAAAGTCATTGAACAGATTATATCTGCTTGCGGAATCCCCTGCGGTGAGAATGCTGTCTGGGAGCATAAGCGAAACGTCCTTCTCTGGGCCATCAGACCGCCAGAAGTACAGAAAGGATATGGAAATCGATTATTTTGCGAATACATGCACGAGCTCGGTGACATGGATCATGATGCAAAGGTGCTCCGCATCATGGAAGAACATCCAGAGCTCTGGCCTTCGACGCTTCCGCAGAATCCTGAACATAATCGTGTCTTTTTTCAAAGTATGCGAGAATACCGTATTACGCATCCCTCAGCTGACCATCTTGACGCGGAAAACGAGATGCGAAAGAAACATCCGTATTGGTTCGAACAACAATCCATTGTTTAAAGAATCCTTGTTTATTCTCCTCTTTGAATCAGTGCTTTCATCCCCATCGCTGCCTTCTTCGGGTCGGTCATGTTGGGGATCCTGTTGGCTTCGAGGAGGAGGCCGGCTTTTCTCGTGAAAAAACCTCCCATGTAGAGGCAGATGATCGGTTTTTTGGGGAATCTCTTCTTTGCTTTGATGACAACCTTTGCATCTTCAATGGGATCAGTCATGGTCTGCAGGGTCTGGATGATGATCATGCCATGGATGTAGGGCTCTGCAAGGAGGGTCATGATTGCTGCCTCATACCTGTCAGGAAGGGCGTCACCGACGATATCCAATGGATTCGCCCGCGAATAAGCAGGATGCATCTTACCTGTTCTTTCCAGCTTCTTTATGGTGCTCATCTTCAGCTTCACCACATTGACTCCGAGATCATCGCAATGATCTGCGCATAACACACCCGGGCCGCCGCCATTCGTGACAATGGCTATTGAATTCTTCTTGCAAGGAGGCTGATGAGCCAATACTTTTCCAAGGTCAAAGAGCTCCTCGACCGTGTCTGCCTGCATGATGCCTGCCTGCTTGAACGCAGCCTTATAGACTTCATAACTTCCCGCGAGGCTTCCTGTATGAGATGCTATCGCATGCCTACCTTTCTCGGTCCTCCCTGCTTTCAAGACGATGATGGGTTTTTCCTTCGATACCCTCTTCGCCACTTTGAGGAATTCCTGGCCATCCTTGAGGCCTTCAAGATAGATGCAGATGGCCTTTGTTTCAGCGTCTTTCTCGAGCCATGCAAGGAAATCCTTGATGTCGAGGTCAGCGGCGTTGCCGATGCTGATGACTGCGCTGAAGCCGTAGTGCTCTTGGACAACCCAATCGATGATGCTGTCTGCGAGCGCGCCTGATTGGGAAATGAAGGCGATATCTCCCTCGGGAGGCATTGTCGGGGCAAAGCTCGCATTCAGATGGTTCTTCATCCTCAGGATGCCGAGACAATTCGGGCCGACAAAACGAATGCTGTATTTTTTTGCAATCTTCTTTATGAGATCCTCCCTTTTCTTTCCCTCTCCACCGAGTTCCTTGAAGCCAGCGGAGATGATGATGGCTCCTTTGATGCCTTTCTTGCCGCATTCTTCCAAGACGAGCGGCACGACCTTGGCGGGGACAGCGATGACTGCAAGATCTATCTTTCCAGGGATGTCACTCACCTGCTTATGGCATTTCTTGCCAAGAATTGAAGATGAATGCGGGTTGACAGCAAAGACTTTCCCCCCGAAAGGCTTGCAGAACACATCTTTCATGACGCAGCCATTGACCAAGCTTTTCAGGATGCCATAGCCCACGCTCAACGAATCACTGCTCGCGCCGATGACGGCGATGCTTCTCGGATCCATGATAAGGTCAATGGTCATGTGAGGATCCTCGTGTCGACGACGATGGCATGTTTCTCATCAACAATGACCGGGTTGAAATCGATCTCCTTGATCTCCGGATGTTCTTTTGCGAGTTTAGCGAGTTGCATGATGATCTTCTCGAGATGGGCGATGTTCACTCTCTTCTCTCCGCGGGCGCCGGCAAGGATGCTGTATCCTTTCGTCTCTTCGATCATCTCCTTCGCGTCCTTCCTGGTCAGGGGAAGGACACGGAAGGTGACATCCTTGAGGACTTCGACAAAGATGCCGCCGTGACCGAACATGATGACCGGGCCGAAGGTCGGATCATTCTTCATGCCGATGATGACTTCCTTGCCTTTCGCCATCTTCTGGACAAGCATGCCTTGGAGGGGGATGCCTTTCGCATGGCTTACGAGATAATCATACGCTGTTTTGAGCCCAGATTCGTTCTTGATGTCAAGCATGACAAAGCCGGTATCACTCTTATGGATGATCTTTGGCGACATGGCCTTGAGGACGACAGGGTATTTGATGTGTTTGGCAATCTTCAACGCTTCCTGCGTTGTCTTTGCAAAGCCGCAGGCACCGAAGGGGATATCGTATTTTGTGAGAAGCAGGGTCCATTCGGTGAAATGCATCAAGGCCATGGCTATTTTCCTCTTTGCAAGGTATTTAAAGGTTTTTATATCGATAAAGGATACCGCTTGTGTTTATACTAATCCTCCCCACCTGCCTACCCCCTGATTGAAGAATATTCTATTCCCTCTGCCCTTTCCTCCCTCAATCGGCAAGGACTCTTTTTCTTCTCGGCCGCGTAGAAAACCTGGTTCTTTTTGATCCTGGCGGTGTGCTTTTCTGATCACTCACCTTGTCATCTGCCGCTTAAACGGATCAAAAAGAATTTCACCTTATCGGTTTTCTACGCGGCCTTCTTCTCACAATCTTTATATAACATCAAAGCTTTCTCATTCGTATGAACATCATCTCAAAACTCGCCCACGACCTGCGGCTCACTGTCATCCTCCCCTATTACCGGATCGCTCTCTCCAAAGGAGAGAAGGTCCTCGACTACGGATGCGGGGACGGCCACGTAGGCTTACGCATCGCGAAGGTGACCGGCTGCAAGATTTACGGATGCGATGTCCTGGACTTCGCAGAAGGCAAGCTTCCCTTCAAGATAATCCGGCACAACAAAGTCGATCATCCGGAAAAGTTCTTCGACGCCGTCATGATCAACCATGTATTGCATCACACACCTCGGAAGGAACACAAAGAGATCGTGAAAGAAGCGGTGCGCCTGGGGAAGCGGGTCTGCATCATGGAAGACGACCCGAGCCTTATCAGCCTCGCGGCGGACAAATTCTTCAACGCAATCTCCCATAAAGGGATCAAGACGCCGCTCACGCAGCAGCCTGTCAAGAAATGGACCCGGCTCTTCAATAGCATCGGTCTGAGCTACAAATTCATAGAAGTCAAGAAATGGTATTATCCCTTCAAGCACTATTTCTTCGTCATCGACAGCTAGATGACTCTCAGTGAAGGAAGAGGAATGATGAACTGCCCCCCTCTCTTTTTGAATCCGTCCAATTGCTCCATGATCTCATCCGCGATGTTCCAGGCAAGGATCAATAGGTAATCCGGTTTTTTCTCGTCAATGACCTCCGGCGATACAATGGGGATGTGTTTTCCCGGGCTGTAATGGTCCTGTTTGAGAGGATTCTTGTCAGCAATGAACATGACTGTGCCCCTTCCGATGTCAACATAGTTGAGCAAGGTATTGCCCTTGGCTGTCGCGGCGTATGCAGCAATGGTCTTGCCTTCTCCCTTGATCTTTTCGATCAATGCCCTCAGTTCTTTTTTCAACGCGTGTACTCTATGAGAGAACTCTTTCCATCCCTCTTTCTTATCAAGCTTCAATGACTTTTCCAACTCGAGAAGCTCTTGGACAACAGGAGCCGGCTTCTGGGCACCGCGATGCTTGACATAGAAGCGGATCGAGCCGCCGTGCATCTTGGTGCGCTCAGCGTCGACGATTTCCATGCCAACCTCAGCGAATAAGGTGGCTAAAGGCTTCAGGCTCAGATAGAGGACGTGTTCGTGATACACTGTGTCGAACAATGTCCCCTCGATGAAATCAACAAGGTAGGGGCTTTCGAAGATGGCGGTCCCTTCTGGGGAGAGAAGGAGCTCGACGCCCTTCACAAAATCCTTTATGTCAGGGACATGTGCAAACACGTTTGCTCCCATCATGATGTCTGCCCAGCCATTTTCTTCCTTTATCTTGGTGGCGGTCTTCTTGCTGAAATAGGCGACCATCGACCGCACACCGATTTTTTTGGCTATCTCTGCGACATTGGCTGCCGGCTCCACACCGAGGATCGTATGCTCTGTGCCGATAAAATTCTTGAGGAAGACGCCGTCGTTGCTTGCCACCTCGACGATGAATGATGGCTTATCGAGTGATGCCATGATCTTTTCCGCGAGCTTCTTGAAATGCGCAGGAAGGAATCCCTGGGTGGAGGAAAGGTACAGATAATTATCGAACAGATCTCCTGGAGGAACAAGGTCGCCGAGCTGGACCTGGCCGCAGTTCGTGCAGAGGAACAAGTTGAGCGGAAAGCTTTTCTCTTCTTGGGACAATTGTGCTTTAGTCAGAAAATTATTCGCGAGAGCGGTCTCGCCATAGTCAAGGATGCATGCCTCCAAGGCCTTCCCGCAGATCCTACAGCTTCTCATCTGTCGGAGACCCCACATTCACATAAGTGACTTCTTTCATGTCTTTATAGACACCTCGACAGTCGACAACAACCGGTGTCTTCATGTGTTCGAGGAAGAACGATTCTGGAAGAATGAGATATTCTTTCCAAGAGGTAACGACAAAACAGATGTCTGCGTCCTTCACCGTGTCCTGGGGATTCTCATGATAATTGAGCGTGTCCTTGAATGTCTCCCTCACATTATCCATGGCTTTCGGATCGTGGACATGGAGTTCGCATGCTTTCTTCTTGAGGATATTGATGAGGGTGATGGCAGCAGACTCCCTGATATCATCAGTGTCAGGCTTAAAGGCGAGGCCGAGGATGGCAATCCTCCTCCCATCAAGGTTTCCAGCCGTCTGCTCGGTCTTGTCGACGATGAACAGCATCTGCTTTGTGTTGATGGCCGCGACATCCTTGAGGAGATGGGGGACATAGCCCTGCTTGCTCGCATGTGAGATGATGGCATTGACATCTTTGGGAAAACAGCTCCCGCCGTAGCCGCAGCCGGCAGCGAGGAAGGAGACGACTCCTGGAGTGAGGCGCTTGCCATCGATGATGGGCTTTATGCGCTTATCCAAGGTGAGGCCGTAGAGGACATCACGCTGCTTGATATTCCCGAATGCCTCGCAAATGTTGGAGACCTCATTGGAGAATGAGATGCAGGTGGCAAAGAAGCAGTTCGACGTGTACTTGATCATCTCTGCTGTAGACGGATTCGTGGTGAAGATATCGACATCGGGAAATGATCCCCTATAGAGATCATGGATCTTTGTTTTCTCCTTTTCATGGGCTGCGCCGACGACAATCCTATCAGGCTTGAGGAAATCCTCAACTGCAATGCCCTCTCTCAGGAATTCAGGATTCATGACCAGGCCGAAGTCTTCTCCTGCTTTTTTCCCTGACGCGGCTTCAATGATAGGGCGCATCTTATCCGTCGTCCCTGGCACGACTGTGCTTTTTATTATCAGGACAGGATACTCTTTCGCATCCTGCAATGCACGGCCTAAATCCTTACATGCTTGCTCAACATAGGTGAGGTCAATCGAGCCATCTTCCTGAGAGGGAGTGCCGACACAGATAAAGATCATATTGCTCTGGGCGAGCAGGGTTTTTGTGTCCTCGGCGAAGCTGATGTTCTCTTTATTAGCCTTATACAGCTCTTCAAGGCCAGGTTCATAGATGGGGATGATGCCCTGCTTGAGATTCTCGAGCTTCTTCTTGTCGATATCCGAGAAGATGACCTCATGCCCGAGGCTCGCGAGGCATATGCCTGTGGTGAGGCCGACGTATCCGGATCCAAGAATGCTGAGTTTCATACCTTTGGCGAATTGCTGGGTGTATAAAAAAGTTTCTGCATGGAATGAATGAGGTGTACTGTTCCCACCCATCACCCTCTCCTGTCTCCCATAGGTAAGGATGTGGAAATAATGCTAACATTCAACTACTATGCCACTTCATTGTCCGGGCAAGCCCTTCCTTCAGCATGACCTTTGGATCATAGCCGAGCTGTTTAAGCTTGGTGATGTCTGGGCAGCGTCGCAGAGGATTGTCTGTGAGGTAATGCTCATCCTCGCTCTTGTCGAAGACCACCTTCAACGGCTTTCCTGATACGTCGATCACTGTCTGGGCAAGCTGCCGCATAGAGATCTCTTCCTTGTCATTGCCGATGTTGTATGCTTCCCCCTCTGCTCCCTTCAGGAGCACGAGGAAATGGCCGGCGACAGAATCTGAGATATAGCAGAAAGATCTCGTCGGGGATCCATCACTGAACATGATGATGTCCTTATCCTCCCTGACATTCTTTATGAAATCCGGGATGACTCTCTTATCCTCTAAACTCAGGCGGGGTCCGTAGACATTGAACATCCTTGTCGTCTTGATCGGCAGTCCATATCTTTCATGGAACACAGCGCACATCGTCTCCCCATAGCGCTTGGACTCGTCATAGCACGCTCTCGGGCCGCAGCATGATACAAAGCCGCGATAATCCTCTTTCGTGGGGATATGCTTCGGATCAGGGTCGCCATAGATCTCGCTCGTGCTGAGGAACATGAATGATTTCGGCCCTTTCTTCCTCGCGAGCTCAAGCATGTTTCTAGTGCCGATGACATTCACATCCATGGTTTCAAGAGGATGTTTTCGGTAGAATAAGGGTGAGGCGATGCTCGCTGCATGGATCATATGGGTGATGTCTTCTTTGATTTCAATGGGCTTGATGATATCATGGGAGATAAGAGTGATCTTGTCCTTGAGATGCTTCAAGTTTTCTGGGATGCCGGTGATGAAATTGTCTATGACAGTTATCTTGGCAGGCTCGCTGAGAAGAGCAGTGTTGAGGTGGTGGACGAAATCAACAACATAGCTGCCGATGAATCCTGCACCGCCGGTGATGAGCAGATGACCCCCTTCAAGGCCTTTGGCAGCGTCGTTGACCACTTTTTGTGCACGTTCCAAGTCCTCTTGGATGATGTCAGTGTTCATGCAGTGTCCTCCAGATGCGATAGCGTATCAACTGAAAAAAGATTGTGAAAATGGAACTGAACTTGATATGCGATCTGCCGCCTTTGCGCTCATAATACGTTATGGGCAGTTCTACAATCTTATACCCTTTTCTTGTCACATTCGAGAGCATCTGCACCTGGATGATCCAGTCATTGACTGATAAATGTATTGCCTTGAGCACGTCTTTTCTGAATAGAATGGGATAGCCGTTGACGTCGTGGACCCTCACCGGGAAGAGGAGCATGACAAAGAGATGATAACATCTTGAGACGAACCTTCTGAAAAAGCTCTTATAATTTTTTCTGCGATCCCCTTTGACGACAGCAACGTCCTTCTCCTGAGCTATCTTATAAAGGCGGATGATCTCTTCTGGGGAGACTTGGCCATCTGCACAAGTGAATGATATGTAATCTCCTGTTCCCTCTTTGAGTCCTGCGATAACCCCTCCACCAAAACCTCTATTCTGGTCTAGAGTCAGGATCCGAATGTGTCTGTTCGCAAGTTTCTTGAGGATTATCGGCGTCTTATCAAACGATCCGTTGTCAACCAAAATGAGCTCATAGGAAACATTCGCGATCTTGAGTGCACCTACTAAATCAGAAACCGTCTTTCCGATAATCTCTTCTTCATTATAACAGGGAATAGCAATGGATAACACGAATTCTGGGACGAGAACAGGGTTAATAAAGGTTTCTATGGGTCTTAGAAAGAAATTGTGAGCGTTAAGGGGGGACTCTGTCAAGCCTTATTATCAGGCTTTTTCTATCTTCTTTCTGATTTCCTGAATTCTTGGCTCTGACAGCCCATCTATAAACGCCTTCACCTTTAAGAGAAGTTCGGCCATTTCTCCCCTATCAAACAATACTGGCCGATTCTTAAGGTAATACTGGTTGTCGATGCGGAGCGCTTCATCCTCATTGAGGATGGATGATAGCTGAAATGGGATCAACTGTTCCTTTTCAAGGAACTTGATTACTGCAATGGTACATTCGTGAATCTCGGATTTTATCCCTATTTTCATGAGGATTGCGTAAGTAGCGTGATATTCTGCATAATACTTTTTTGCTGCACGCCATATATTTGATTCCTGCAGATGCAAATCTTTGATTGTGTCTTCGGCGCTTTCGTAGTATTCTTTGGATAGATTGTCATTTGGCTCGATTAGTTGAATGCCTCCTTTCTTCCCCTTACACCATGAAATGCTAGCCATATAATATCCTCATAAAGTAATCATGATTGTTCAGTATAATGTGCTTCTTCATAATCTCTGCTTTGAATGAAGGGGTGAGGTCTTTCTCTTTTGTTTGCACTAAGTGGATTTTCTTGGCATATATTTTTTCAAAGTCTTTTAATGTAGCTGGAATTTTTTTATCATCTCCAAGGACGAGGAGGTCGATATCGTTAAAGGTCTTTGACACAGCAGCTGATCCGAATATCAACATGGCCGAGGTGCCAAAAAAGGGAGATAATGTCTCATGTAATCTCTTGAACAATGTATTTTTCAAGAAGGTGAATGTGAGTTCTTTTTCACAAATGGAAAGGTAATTTAGATGAAGCGGATTTTCCCTGTTGAGCTTGTAAAACATGAATTTTCCCATCCTCATTTCTGTGAGCACGTCATCCTTTACAAAAACCTGGAGATGTCTCTTCACTGTTTGATGGGGCTTTTTGAACATGTTTTCAAATTCTTGTAAGTTCACCTGTTTGGACGGGTCATTGAGGAATGCCTTTAGATAGGTATATTTTTTTACCATTGGGTACAGAAATGCACTTATTTTATTTAAATCTTTTTTTTTAAGCGTCTTTGACAGCCTTTTTCCGGCAATTGCGAACATTTTCACTCATTTCCAGAAAGGAGATACCTCTGTGACAGTTCGTAAAGTACGTCAAATGGG
>JBDRLS010000005.1:0-20234 GCA_043812875.1 Nanobdellota archaeon | reverse complement strand
AAAAGAAAGAAGATATAAAAATTTATTGAAAATAAAAATATGTTCAATCCAAAAGATTGCTTCGCTTTATGAGCAAACCTGCGGCAAGCTCCTGTTAATTGTACATGCGCACCGGCGTAGGCCTGGGTCGGATCAAAGGCTGGACTACAGGTCCCACGACTTTAAACTCGTCCGTTGGTTTGAATAAAGAGGAATCAAGCTTGCTGATCGGTTCCATCGGTCCGTCCGTCGTATGCTCCCAATGCAATTTGAATATCTCGAAGTCATCGTAATCGGTCCATCCGTCAAAGTTGAAATCAGTGAGGTTGCTGCTGGTGTTGAACCAGGTCGCGAACTTCTGGAGATCGAAAACATCCACTTGCCCGTCGATCTTGAGATCGACTGATGCCGCATGCAAAAATTCAGATAAGGGAAGTTGTACACCATCGACGATGGCGATGACTTGGAGACTTCCTCTAAATGAGCTGTTTGCTTGGAGCGTGAACTCAAGTTCTCCACTCTCATTTGTTGCATTTTCTTTGGGGATGAAATAGAATTCCATTCCAGGATACCACTGAGAATTGTTTGCAGTGATGACCCCGAGGTCGAAGAGTCCTGCGTCAATTCCAGGCATTGGACTGTCGTATTGGTCGATGACTGTCACCTTGACATGCTGATACCCATCGGTATCATCCATGGGACAGGTCAATAATCCTGGATGCCCGTGATCAGTCAGGGTGATGAATGAACCATCTGGATCTGGCATGGGCGGCGCACAACCAGGGCCTGTTGCCCCAGCATGATACCTGTTCCCGATGCCGTTGACGCAATAGATGTTGAGCAGTTCGTCATTGTCTACAATGCCTGTAAGCATGAAGTCATTGTCCCAGATGATGTTGTCTTGGGCAACGATTCCCTTGCCGTCCCTGCTGAAGATCTCCATGCCGAGATAGCTGTTGGCCAAAAAAACATTCCGGCTGAAGTTGTTTTCAGTGGTTTGGAGATTATAGGCGGGGATTGAAACACCGATGAAATTCATTGTTATGATATTGTTTTTGAATGAATTATGATGGGCTCCTCTGAGCTCTATGCCGAGGTCATTGCCCCAGACATTGTTTGATTCAAACCTATTGCCATCGGATCGGAAGACTTTCAGGCCGTATTCGAAGCCGCGGACTTCATTGCTGAGTATTGCATTGTTCGGTGAGCGCTCGACCTTGATGCCATAGTCTGATTGAGAAGAGAGAGTGAACATCAAGGTGTTGCCGATGACAGAGTTGGAATCTGTCTGGTCAAGGAAGATGCCGGCATGGACAGGATTCAGGAAGAAATTGCCTTGGATGGTGTTGCCGCTGCTGTCTGGATCGACATAGATGCCTTTGTTGCCATTTGAGAAACTGCTGGAACTGACTTCATTGTCTGCGCTGAAAAGGATGATTCCCACGTAGAAATCCCTGATATCACAGTCAGTGATGGCTGTATTATCAGAATGGACTTCAATACCATGGTCCATGCTGTCATTGAGATAGAATATACGATGGTTTCTGCAGTTGAGCGAAAGATCGGGTTCAGTGATGAAAAGTGCAGTCTCCGCGCACCTCATGTCATACCACATGTCCTGGCTTTCGACAAGGGAGTCGCCGCACTGGCATTGCACATCCCCACCGCAGTCCGCGGCCGCAGAAAAGGGTATTGAGAGAGCGAATAAACTGATAAATATGGTCAACATTAGCATAATTTGTTTCTTCATGGTTACACCTCAGTAACTATTGTAGAGTGGGGAAAGACAGAAGCATTAATAAGCTTTTCGCTTCATTTCAGCCAATAGGGCGTCAGTCGCTGAGCAAAGTGCAGGAATATCTCCATTATTGATGATGAGAAAATGCGTCCAGGAAAGCGTTTTTTGGAAAAAAGCCCGGGTTCCCTCTTTTGGGCGTTTCACCTCAATCACCACATCTGTTATCTTCTCGAGCTTCAATTCTGAGAATAATGCTGCATCGATGACGCAATTGCCTCTTGCGCGCAAGTGGATCGCCGTGGTAAGGGGGGGATGCATTATCTTGTTGAGTTTTTCGAGCTCTTTTGTTGATGAGAACGCTGCTTCCCCCAGATTCACTCGCGAAACCTTGTTCTTTATGAGAATTCCCTCTCCAAAAGCACCAACAAGCTTGGCCCTGATAGAAGGAAGATCATGCAATGCATGCCCGATCTGGTCTGCATCGATTAATGTATAGCCCTGCTTGGCGATCTGCCTTGCCACAACACTCTTCCCAGAGCCATGCTTGCCTGTAACGATGATGATCATGAAACAGAGAAATGAAGCTTCTTATAAATAGTCTTCTAGGCAAGCCTACGTTCAAGCCAGCCTAATTTGATGTTAAATTGCTTCTCAATTGTCCTGACTTCTTTTGAACCTTTTTTTAGGTCTTTAATATTATATCTTACCACTATACCAGTAATAACCATGCCACCAGCTGAAAAAATACCCATGGCAACGATTAAAGGCAATACTCCTACAGATCCACTAAAAAGCGAGTTAAATAATTCAATAAACGCGCCCGCAGTAGCGCCACCTAGTCCGCCTCCAGCTAGATGAGTCCATAAGGTTTCAATAACTTTCCTGTCGATGAGTGTTTTTGGTGGTTTTGCCTTGAATAATCTCCTATTGAGTTCTTCTGTGTTGGATACTTCTTTATCCCATTCTTTGATGAATAGTTCAAATGAGTCAATCGAAGGTTTGTTTAGATAAGCTTGTTCCTTTTCAAGCCGATGTTCAATGCGATCCATCTGTCGCTCCATGTATCTAAGATATACTCTCCAACGACGTAAAAAATCCAATATTTTATCAACATCATACTTCCTCCCCTGAAAAACCAGTATTCCCTTTGTTTTTCGTAATTGATCTCTGTGTTTTCCGATGAGAGTATATGCCTGCATGATAGCAGAGACTCCTTTCCTGTCTTGTTTTCGGATAATGTCAATGAAGGTTTGCTCTTTTCTAATGAGGCGGCGCAGTTTTGCATGAAGGTCCTTGTCCTCAATCGCCTCTGCATAATTTTCCTGGCAATAGTTGTAAAGGAGATCGTCGCGCTGGGTTATGAAGGTCATTCTCATCTTATATGCTCGACATATTTTTACAAGAACAGTACCATATTCAGCAAGAATTTTTTTGGGATCTTCAGCCAGGTGACACTTCAAGAGAAGGTACTAGTTAAGGGTTATGAAGTAACTGAACAATCGCATTCGGCTCTTTATTCCCATACACATACGTCGCCGCGACAATGACGTCAACGCCTGCGTCTCTGACTTGGAGCGCGTGCGCCTCATTAATCCCGCCGTCAACAGATATCAAAAACTTCAAGCCGTGCTCGTCACGATATGTTTTCAGAAAAGATATCTTCTCTAATGCAGAGGACAAGAACTTCTGTCCGGCAAATCCTGGCTCAACGCTCATCACCAATACAAGGTCGACATCCTTCAAGAAAGGAACAATGTCATCTACAGCAGTTCCCGGCTTTAACGTGATGCCGGTATGGATCTTCTTGCTGCGGATCTTTTTGATAAGCGCTGCAGGATCAGCCGCTGCTTCAGCATGAAATGTAATATATTGTGCCTTCTCGAACCAATCGATAAATTTTTCAGGTTCGTTGACCATGAGATGCACATCTAAGGGCTTTTTCGTCTTGAAAGAGTTCATCACTACTGGCCCGAAAGTGATGTTCGGCACAAAATGTCCGTCCATGACATCGATATGGAACCAATCTGTGTCAGGCACAGCATCGACAGCTTCCTGTAAGTGACCAAAATCAGCAGACAAGAGAGATACGGAAACCTTCATGACACCAACCTCATCCTTTGACTATTTATGGTTTGTGGTGAGAATTGATAAGTTTCATCGTTGTCTGGCATATGCAATTGGTTCTGAGGTTAATGGCGCACCTAATCCCACAAAGAGGGAGTATTATATGTTCTTATCCCATTCATTTGGAACACAGAAGAATGTTTATTCTACTTTACACGATAGGAACCACACTCTTTTACATCTCAATCCATCATCTCCGTCTAGAGCTTATGGAGAGCACGTTGAGGAAGAACTCATCATAAAATATATTGAAATTCTGTTTCCCCAAGAAACTGAAGTAAGCTAACTTCATTTTATCTATTATCTTCAAACTTACCTTGCCCTGGTTGAGAATTTGGAAGCTGCGGATGTTGTCTCAGATCAATACCATGTTCGATAGTCAATGAATCTCGTTTTACATGCAACACTGCAATATTTGCCTCTGCCCCGAATTCAGAGCTGCAGTATTCCTCCCACGAAACATATTGAGGACTATATTCAGAAAACTGTTCTCTGAATTCTCCGGATACCAGGGTCATGAAGCTTCTTAAGAAATTGTTTAATCGATCATAAAATGGAAGAGCTGATAATTGCTGAAGCGGCTTTCCATGTTTGTAATCTTTCTGGGTCGCCAAATAAATTTGATGATTAGGCACGTCTTTTTCTTGACTCTCCCAAAGTTCTGCAAAGAGAGGTTTATCGTCGAGAAACATGTAGAAACCATTCTCAATATTACGTCCGACATTTAACGCATACCTTCCTGTCCGGGAAGAATGTTCTATCTCAATTTCATGCCTGAAGTGATTATGAAACCCTTTCTGAGCAACACAATCCACAATGATACCGCTCACTTTCTTTTCAATGCCATCGTAGCATCGCTCATTGACATACCAAGGATGCTCATTCGCAAGAAATTGCCGACGTGGTTCGACAAGCTCCCCTTGACGCTCGTGGGGGATGCCGGTATCCATGAGCTGATCGAGAATACGACAGAGCCTCGGTGCACCCTGAGAAGGAACAGGTTGTCCATCACCCATTCTGCTTAATGCAGAGATATACTGCCTGATTGCTTGAGGCAGGTCATGATGATAATAATCACCGACCACTTTTGCAGAGCTTTCTGGTTCAATTTCGAGTCGTTTGAACAGTTCAGTTTTTAATGCGGGAAAAAGTTGTTCTATTGAATATTCCTTGACCGCATCATTCAATCGAAGAAGACGTATCGTGCCTGAGTGTAATCCGTCTTGATAATATGAGAAAAGAAGAGAGGATAATAGAGGAATGCCTTGACTATCATGAAAAGTCGCCTCTGAATGCCATCCCTGCGCCAGATCACCTGGTTCATCATTCAACCATTGCTGAACGACCAAATATTCATTATCCCCGCCCATGGATAAGGGTATTGGGACAATATATATAAATTGTGTTGAATGATTCACTCCTTGCAGAAGCTTGTCAGCTGCTCCGCCGCCTTCTTCATATCCTCTGCCTCATAGATAGCTCGCCCAACGATCGCGTGCCAATTCTCCCCTGCGGCAGCCGCCGCAGCAGTGATCTCCCCGCCCTGAGACACTAAGCCAGGGGAATAGAAAACAGGATCATATTTCTCGAGCAGTTGATGATAGTGGATAATCCGTTCAGGCTTATTGCCCGGGACGACAAAATCCCGGATACCGAGTTTAGCTGCCAGTTCATAGATCCGGTTAGGTGTATCATTCTGCAGGTATCCATTATCCCCTGCTAAAAAACCAGAGTGGGTCATCTCTCCACCGATGATGACTGGCATCCCTGCTTCCTTCCCCGCCATTATCCACGCTTCTTGTGTCACAGGTCCGGCCTGGGGAAACAAGATGACTGCATCACAACCATGACAAGCTGAAAAAAACTTCTTGCCAGTATCAGGAATATCCGTGCCAGCTTTCTGATGATCGTAGATGATGGGCTTATCAGATAAATCTCGGATAGCAGCACACACTATGTTCATGCCGAAAGGGATCACGAGCTCAAACCCGATCTTATACGCGCCGATGCCTTCGATGTCAGCAGTCGCCTTGACCAGTTCCTTCAACCGTTCCAGATCAGGGACATCGCAGGAGGGAATAACACTCTGCTTCAGCTTGATGATGTCAGACATGCCATCCCTCCGGATCGCGAGCCCAGGACAACACTGACTCCCGATCACTTTCTTTTATGGCATCTCGTGCAATAGCTTCATCGATGAGTTCTGCGAACGACGTCAGTGTGTGCAGCTGCACATGAGCATGCTTGAATCCTTCTGTCGCCTTCTGCATGCCGTAACTGAAGATTGCTAAACAATGTTCGATCATACATCCCGCTTCTTTGATAGCTTCCGCGGCGCCGAGTGAACTCCCTCCAGTGCTGATCAAGTCTTCTATAAGGAGCACCTTGCTTCCAGAAGCAAGCCTGCCCTCAATCTGGTTTCCAGCACCATGGCTTTTTTTCGATGATCGTATATACACAAAGGATTTTTCCAGGCGATCAGCTAACCATGCACCCCACGGGATTGCTGCAGTTGCCGTGCCGGCCACGACATCACAATCAATGCCCTTAGCTTGGATAATATGGACAAACGCATCGAGAATTATTTTACGATCAGTGACAGAAGATATCAACACGCGATTATCTGTGTAGATGGGGGAGATGATCCCTGAAGTATAGGTGAACGGCTTTTCCGGCTGTATCTTGACAGCATCCTTCTCAATCAGTATTGCTGCGATCGCTTTCATAGCTTACCTCTTTTCCTGGATGGATGTGATGCGCACCATCCTCGTACACCAGCTGTCCATTGACAATCGTATGCACAGGCCATCCTTTAAGAGTCTTTCCTGCGAACGGGCTCCAGCCACATTTCGAAAACATCGTATCTGGATTCACCTTCTGCATCTTGTGACAATCGACAATCGACAGATTCCCCATGCCATGGTCGATTGCCCCATATCCATCCATGCGAAAGATCTTCGCAGGGTTCACGCTGCAGAGCCGGATGATGTCAGGAAGAGTCAACAATCCTTTGTTGACAGCGTCGAGAAGCATCGGAAGCATGGTCTCGACTCCTGGGACACCATAAGGCACTGGCTCTGATTCTTTCTCTTCAATAGTGTGCGGCGCATGATCAGTTGCGATATGAGTTATCGTGCCATCCTTGATCCCCTGCCAAAGCGCGAGCCTGTCTTGGTCAGATTTCAATGAGGGCTTCATCTTGGTGAATGGACCGAGATCATCTTTCTTGGTCAAGAACAGATGATGAGGGCACACTTCCGCTCCGCGAACAGTTCCCTTTCTGATCATGTCTAGTTCAGATGCGAGACTGAGATGCGCAACAGAAAGCTCAGTGCCGCATTCCTTTGCCAGAGAAATGGCCTTTTGCACATTCACCCCTTCTGCATGGGCAGTGACAAACAGCGCTTTAGAGAAGATCATCTTCAATGCAGATTCATCTGCAATGGCGAGCTTCCCTGTCGACTGATCAAAAAAAACCTTGACCGAAGCGACCCTGACAGGAGTCAACTCATCGACAGTCTGCGCAGAAGAACCAAAATGGAAACCATAGTTGACAATGCTCTTCTTTGCCAGCTCCCTTTTCTCATCAAGAAGGTCCTCAGTCAGAATAGGCGGTGTATTGTTCGGCATATCGAGAACAGAGGTGATTCCGCCTGCGGCCGCAGCCAAGCTCCCGCTTAGGAAATCCTCCTTATGCGTCTGTCCAGGTTCTCTGAAATGGACATGGGCATCAATGAGACCTGGAAGGACATCAAGATTTCGCGCATCAATAACCTTATCTGCACTGAACGTCTGCTTTGATATCTTAACAATCCTGCCCTCCTGAAGAAGAAGATTGACCTTATCCGGTCCGTGGGGCAGCCAGCATCGCCCTCCGATGATGGCAAGGCTCATCTAAACCAGCTCGACATCCTGTTCAGTCATCGATCGTTCGCAGTAGTGGCAGCGTAAAAGCAATGGCTTCCGGTTCTCCACCATGAGCCGAGAGATGACCACATCATTGTTGGTTATGCAGGAAGGATTGTAGCATCGTGCAACATTGATGAGCTCAGAAGGAAGCTGCACCTTGATCTTCCTGATGACATCCGTATTCTTGATAATATTGATAGTGGCATCAGGAGCGACGAGCGCGAGCTTGTTCGCCTCTTCTTGGGTGAGCTGTTTGCCGCTGATCTTGATGAGTCCTTTCTTCCCAAGGCGTTTGCTGGTCAGATTCGTCGCGATGAGCACGATGTCTTCATGCTTCGCCAGTTTGAGCAGCCAGACGACCTTGAAGGTGTTCTTGGTGGGAATGTGATCGATGACAGTTCCTTCTTCAAGCGCAGAAACCTTGAGTTCTTTCATTTGACAGCCCCCAGCACCAATGCTAACAATGCTGCCCGTACAGGAACGCCGTTCGCCGCTTGCTGGAAATACACCGCTTGCTCGCTCGCATCCAGTTCAGGACTTAACTCATCGACACGAGGAAGGGGATGGAGGATCTTGAGCTCTAGTTTGGCAGTCTTGAGGATCTTCTTGTCCAGCTTGTAGACGCCCTTCACTTTTTCATAGTCTGCGGGGTCAGGGAAGCGCTCTTTTTGGATGCGGGTGTTGTAGAGGACATCAAGCTTAGGACTTACTGAATAGAGGTCTTCAGTTTCGACGACCGTAATCCCTTGGGATTCGAGATAGGCCACATCATCTCGAGGCATGCGAAGCTCCTGCGGAGCGATGAAATACATGGTTGCGTTGAAGTGGGAAAGCGAACGGGCGAGTGAATGCACTGTCCTCCCGAACTTGAGATCGCCAAGAAATCCCACGTGCAGCCCTTCAAGTGTCCCCTTGTTCTTGAGGATTGTGTAGAGGTCCAGAAATGTTTGGGTCGGGTGCTGGTTCGATCCATCCCCTCCATTGATGACAGGGACATCTGCTGATTCTGCTGCCAGCCGTGCAGCACCCTCAAGGGGATGCCTCATGACAATGACATCGCAATAGCCGGCGACAATCTTGATGGAATCCCATAAGGATTCACCTTTGCTGGTAGAGGTGCCTTTTGCATCTGAGAAGCCGATGACCCTTCCGCCGAGAAGGTGCATTGCCGCTTCAAAGCTCAGCCGCGTTCGAGTAGAGGGTTCGAAGAACAGCGTTGCAAGAAGCTTGTCCTTGAGCAAGGCCCTATCAGGTTTGGCCTCGAATTGCTTCGCCGTTTCAAGGATATGG
Source organism: Nanobdellota archaeon (assembly GCA_043812875.1). GTDB lineage: Archaea > Nanobdellota > Nanobdellia > Woesearchaeales > JAHIVG01 > JBDRLS01. The sequence continues at coordinate 11,194 of JBDRLS010000005.1, read as the reverse complement.
AGTATTTCCTCGCGAGAGAAATCCCTTATGGATATGATGTCCCTTCCAGAAAAATGTGTTGCCATCCTAAAAAAGAAGTATAGTAGCCCAATCCTTATATGGTTTTTGGTGATAGAGAATATGTATTGCGGGAAGGGTCCAATAAGAGTAGAGGAAAAAGGAATGGATATATAGTAATTCTGATTTCATGCGTAATGTTGAAGATGGCATTAATCCAGAAAACTGATGTGGAAAATGAGAGTGATGTACAACAAAAAGCGCGTTTACTCAATGCATTAACAGATTTGTTGACATGCAAAACGTCTTATGGGGATATTATTGAGCTGATTAGAGGTCTTCCAGTGTCGAAATCTGTGTTTTATGAGAGCCAGAATCACATAAGTGAGGTGTTTGGAGCTCCTGTTTCCCCTTTTTGCCAGGGTATTAAGGAAGAGGACAAGAAAAGGATCGAGCAGGGATTATGGTATTATCCTGAGAGTGCTTATTATATGACAGAAAGTGATTATGGCTTGAATATGATGGAAGTCCGCCCTTGGGGAGGATGGGATAGACCGTCAACGGCAAAGTGTTCTGTTTATATCGTTCATATCCCCCAAAATGTTGTCCAAGGTGTAAAGAGGGATCACCATTATACAGAGTCATTGGATGAGTGTAATAGGCTTATGCTGGCAGCTTCTATGGCAGAAATTGATGAAACAGAACCAAAACGTTTGGTGGATATATACACAAATCCATATTGCCAGTCGATAATTGATTATTTTAGCAGAGATTGGAATCTAATAGCCCTGTCAGATGAGGAGACCCCACAAAGATATCAACAGCTTCTTGATCGAATTGATCCATGTTTCAGGGTTAGAAGTCAACCGCTATACAAGAAAAGAAAAGCTCATGGTATTTGTTTGAATGTGCATCGTCAGCATCACGACGGAAATATCAGCATTGCTGTCTGGTATATTCCAGATGCCTTCAGATTCACTTCAGATACTATCAGTGGAGCAACAGGACTGGCAGGATTAGTGGAACAGACCACAGGTGTGAAAGTCCCCTCTGACATTATTGGATGAATCAAGGGTCGTCCAAATGCGATATAACAACTAGTTTACCATTCCGGAATGATACTAAAAGTTTTAATAGACTACTCCAAAAGGATATTATGGGTGTGTGGATGTTCGGATTCAAGAAAAAAGAGGAGACTAGAGGACCATTTGGAGACCTAGATGCACCTCCAGCTCCCCCTCCGCTCTTTGAAAAACATGATCAAAAACCACCTTTCTCACCACCACCACCTCTTGAGCAAGATGAGTTAGAGCATTTACCGGAGCCGCCGTACGAGCCAGAGCTGCTTGACCCTGATGAAGCCAGGCCGCAGAAGCCTAAGCTTCCAGATTTTTTTGATTCTCAGGCTGATGTCCATATTCCTTCACCGGATACTGCCTCAAGTCTGCCTGGTTTTGGAGAGCCTAGAGTACCAAGCCTCCCCTCGGACTTCTCTGAGTCACCAGCCGAAAGGCAGGTGCAGGTATATATTGAACCCGAACATCCCATTCCACCTCCGCGTCCTTCCGGAGGGCCTATATATGTGGACATCCCCCGGCCACCCTCCCCACCGAAGCCATTGCACCAAGACCATTATTTGAGAGAGCCACCCCAGCCCATGCCTAGGCCGCCGAGAGGTCCGCTCCTCAATGTGGAAGACGTGTTTGCACCCGAAAGCACAGTACATAAAGGCCAAGACATATTTGTCAACGCACATGATTACAAGGACATCCTTAGCCATCTCAGCGGCGTTAAAGCAAATGTGAAGGATTGTGAAGACACCTTGTTCAAGATAAGTGAACTGCACACCAAAAAAGAAAGCGAACTATCTCGACTTCATAAGGCCATGGAAGACGTCCAGAGGAACTTTGTGAAAGTGGATGGCAAGCTGTTCGACAGGTGATACCCATGGCAGAAGACCATGACATTGCTCCCATTTTTGTGAAAATCGATGAATACAAAGACATCGTGGCGATCATCGCCCAGATCAAAAGCAAGCTCCAAGAGGGAAGAGAACTCCTGGAGAAGATAGAGGACATCAAGAACAAGGAAGAGGGAGAGTTAGACCAATGGCGAGCCGAGCTTGATGAGGTCCAGCGGAAGATGAGCTTTATTGATAAGACCCTCTTTGAGCCGGATGGATTGTAATGGAGAAAAAAGAAGAGCTTTTTGTCGGCATCAGGGATCCGCTTGAGCTACGCAGGGATTTCCTTGAGTCTTCAAAGAATACTGTTCTCATGCTCAAGCGCTTTCATGAACATAAGCATCTTCATGAGGAAAAGCTTGAGTGCCATCATAAGCTCAAGGAAGTGATGAAGGACATTGATAAGCTGACGAACAGGCTTCGCATTCATCTTCCAAAAGCCAAGCTCGCTGAGATCACGGAAGAGCGCAAGAAAATCCATGCGATCATCCCGCATTACAAGCCAGTGAAGCATAAGCCATATGTTCCGCCGCCCAGACCACATCCTAAAGAAGACACGGTTATCCATCCGACCATGCCTGTTCATCACGAGACTGAGATAGATAGGTTAGAAGCTGAGCTGACGGATATAGAAGCGAAGCTGAGAGATTTGAATGACTAGGTGTAGCCTCTTTCTGAGAAGTGATCTGCATGTTCTTCATCTATCAGGATCTTGAATCGAGTAGATCCTAGGCAATTGCACGCTTCACAGCGCACTCCATAATAATTGATTTCTTCGACCTTGATCTCGGCAATAGTGATGCCTTGCTCTTGATAATACGCAACAAAACCGTCTGCCATCATCTCATTCCGTGCATATGAAGCAGACATCGCCATCCGCGGATCATCTTGGAAATTGTCGAAGACCCAGCGTTGCCATTCTTCAGCACACTGCGTGAGCTCTTTCTCCATCCAGACTTGCCCAGGTGGAGTTTGAGCAATAGGAGTACATGAAACCAGAAACATCAAGATGATAATCCAGCGGAGCATGATAGGGAAAACAATTTCCTGATTTTAATAGTTTTTGGTGTGAGGAGCTAGATCTTCAGATTACTCCAGCCCATACTTTTAAATAAAGAAAAAGAATTACCTTTTTGATAGGGGGGAGCTACAAACATGAGGATCATAGAGTCCATTCTCCTATCTCAATAACAGAGCTGATAAACAATGTCAACAATAACCCTTGATCAACTGAAAGAACTTGTCTATAGCACTTCGAGAGCTGAAGAAGTGATTCAGCTCCAAGGAGAGATCTGTGATAGGATTGGAGAGGCTTTGGCCGATAGAGACCTAGAGGGATCGATCGATATTGTTGGGTCGTCAAATCCAGAGAGAATGACCTTGGTGATTGAGCCGACGACGGCCCACATCCCGTTCCCCCCTGATTTCGACATTGACATCATTCTTGATGAGCCTGTTGAGGAAGAGCAAGCACGAGAATTGCTTTCAATAATATTTCCTGAAGGACACTATCGCAAGGTGCGTGGATTGCCTCAGATGAGTGAACAAAATAGGGATTATTTTGTTACTGTGTGCGTCATGGATAAGGAAAAAGCAGAGAAAGAACTGCCTAATAGATATTCAAAAATCGCAAGACCGCTTAGGGGAAATGAGCCATTAGAGACGCAAACATTTAAACTCTGGACCATGAGAAATGGTACCTATGCCGGTTTTGATCATGGCATTAAAGGGATTGCAGCAACAGAGTTAGTGAAAATGTATGGAAATGCAGCTACCGCCATTACCTATCTCCATGAATGTCTGTCAAACTTGAAGAGGCCGGTGATCCTCTCCCCAGTCAATGGTGATGATCTCTTGAAAAATGTGAGTGGGGATATTTGGAAGAGAATCCGGAAAGCAAGTGAAGTCTTTGTTAAAGAGGAAAAAGTGGAAGCAGATATTTTCGAGTTGCTTTCTTGGATATATGCGCATCCAATGTTATCATCATCGCACATCCCTATACTGTGCTCTCCAGGAAGTTGTGGAAGAGATGGATCTGAGATTTACAAATATGTGAAAGACGTATCGGATCGCACTAGTAAGAAATTTAACATCCGAAGATTGATGCAAGCGAGGTATGTCATCCCTTGCCATAGTAAAGATGCCGATGACATTAATGGACATCATACTCATGTATATCTCGCCCTTAAACCGCAGAAACCTCTGCAGAGAGAAACAAGGATATTCAAATTCATTTCAGGTGAATTTGACAATTATCAATCTCGAAAAAAGTGATGGCATGATTTCTTTAGAGAACTAAACCTTTAAAAACACCCTAGAGACTACTCAAGATATTGCGGGGGTAGCGAAGTGGTCAAACGCGCTGGACTCAAGATGAGTGCCGAGGCACAAGCCGATGACGATCAGAAATCCAGTCCCTTAGTGGGTTCAGGGGTTCGAAACCCTTCCCCCGCAGGCTTTTTTACCCTCGCGGGGAAAACCCAAAGAAATGCCGCGCATTTCTTGGGCGCCGAACTTTGTTCGTGCGAACCCTGGAAAACACCTGAATGTTCGTGATAAGCTTCGCGTCTAAGAACACTTTCAGTGGGGCACTCACTTCCTTCGGCCCCACGCTTAATATGAAAGAATCCATCCGGACATTCGGAACATCTTTGAGTTCTATTGCCGCCCCCAGGCACCTATTCACTTCCCGAAAGCGTCCATGGCCTGCGAGAGGACAGGGAGTGCGATAGGCCCCATCTTAGACATTGCTCGCTGATATCGCTGGAATGAGTCTGCAAACAGCCTGTTCCCAAATGCCTGATCGACAATGCGGCAGTTTTCGCCGTAGAACGGGGTATAAGCGAAGTTCTTGAGCAACCGCAGGGGATCCATAACACCATTCGCTATAACATTAACGCGTTCTTCATCAAAGCCTGCCGCACACGCAATTGCCTCGACATCATCTCGGATATCCTGGGGATCATCCCCCCTGAGAAGCGCAGGAAAAGCATTAAGCGTGGCTATGAGCCCTGCATTTGTTTTGAGCATGACGTGTTTTTCATGGAGCGCGAGGTGTTGATAAGCGTCGCCAAGATATTGTTGGACCTCGATATCAAATGTTTTGACACCATGTTCTGCAACCCCTTCATCGGTCGCCATTGTGCTCGTGCACATGGTACCGAATGCTCCGCGTACGCTTCCGGTCTCATTATAAAATTGCTCTTGCGCAACTGATTGGATGGTGTGAGTCATCTCGTGGCAGGTAAGATGTGCAAGACGGAGCTTGGATGTTTTGCTGTGTGGTTTGATAGATATACGCGTAGTGTAATTGCCCGCATACTCATTAGAACCTCCTTTGTGCTCAGACTCCGGAAGAGCGACGACCTCAAACTGCAGCGTCCCTGGTTCAAGCCCTAATAGCCTTTCAGATGTGGGAACCAATAAGCCACTTAATTCTCTGAAAGAAGGGACAATATGCTCTTTATCGACTTCTCCGATCCCTTCATCAAAAGCCTTGGCTTGTTCGATAAGCGTTCCTTTGAAACCGAGCTTCGAGTATTCAGCACTCATCTCTGTAATTTGTCGACGGAATTCTTGATAAGTGGGAACATGCCCGGATCCGGTGACAAGTCTTTTCATGGTCAAGATTGAGGGCATAGTGAAAGTGGCACCCACTTCATGACCCGCGAGATCATAAAGTCCCTTGACCACCTCAAGATCCGCCATCCTGCTCTCCCGGATGACTGGATGAGTGATGTTGATGACCGCATCCCGCACTATATCATAAAGGCGGATATACTTGTGCCAGGCCTCCTTTCTCATCGAATGATGAAGTTCATTGAATCCTGCAGGACGTTCATTCTTAGCGACCGTAGACATGCTTCGTATGCCCTGTAGCAATGGATCTGCCCATGGTTCAGGAAGATCGCCCTCATCACGGACGCAGGTATCGAACACCAAGGTTGACTGGAATTGGTTTTCGCCGAGATATCTTGCTGGCCCAGTGCCTCCGGCAACTAACTCAGTTATGACGACAAAATCAAAAAAACGTTTATCAGCCTCGAGCACAGTATCATCAATAGTTGCCATAATACACTCCCCCACCCCTTCTGAGAGGGGAGAAATGATACAACTTTATAAAGATTGAGGAAACTCTCATACGTATGAAACTCGCAGCACTCTTCTCAGGCGGAAAGGACAGTGTCCTAGCACTCCATGAAGCAGCTGAACAGCACGACATAGTCTGCCTCATCACCATGGTTTCGAAGAATCCTGAAAGCTATATGTTCCACACGCCGAACATACACCTGACAGCGCTCCAAGCCGCCTCTCTTGAGATCCCCCAGATCACTTTCGAAACAGCAGGGGAGAAAGAAGAAGAGCTCGAAGATCTCAAGAAAGCCATAGTGAAAGCCAGAGAACAATATCAGATAGGGGGCATCATCACCGGAGCGATCCAATCCGTCTACCAGGCGTCAAGGATCCAGAAAATCTGCAATGACCTTGATCTGAAATGCATCAACCCCCTCTGGCAGCGCAACCAGATCGATATCCTAAGAGAGCTCCTCGATAAGAAGATGAAGGTCATCATTGTCGGTGTCTTCGCCTATCCTCTTGAAAAAGAATGGCTCGGCAAGGAAATGGATGAGAAAGTCATTGAAGACCTCACTGCGCTCCAAAAATCCCTCAAGATCAACCCCGCTGGCGAAGGGGGGGAGATTGAAACCCTCGTGGTCGACGCGCCGCTGTTCAAGAGACCGATCAAGATCATCAAGGCAGAGCCGGTGTGGGATAAGGATTCAGGCATCTACAAGATCATTGAAGCTATCTAAAAATATCAAGCATGAACACATTCTCAATTAGGTAAAGACTGCATTGTTTGCTATAGACACAGAAAAAAAGACCAGATAGACCCCTCCCCAGAGCATGAAGTCAAGAACATACATCACCATCCCTGTCTTGAACAAGTTCGCTAATGGGATGCCCAAGATGAATTGGATGAAGAAAAAGTGCATGAAGTAGAGAAAGCCGATGATCAGTATGGCTGATAACACATTGTGTATGAACACGAACGTGAAGTAGAGCGTCGGCAACGTTAGCAATCCGATGATTCTCAGCTGAATGATCTTCTTTATTGGAAGGATGTCTTTGTTCATCATGCGATAGGCAAAATATTAGATGACCGTATTCACCAGGACCCCGAAGAAGAGCGCCGTGGATATGAGGATATAGGTCAGGGGAGGGAGCTCGACAGGAAAAAACCTTTGTATGGCCACTCCATAGAGACCGCAACCGAAAAGAAGAGCGGCCACCCAGATCCATGTGGATGAGATGACCGCTTTGGGCGTAGAAGCGGCCTTCTGTTTCTCATGCTTGACCAGATCCAGTTGCATGACCGCCGCGTTGATAGCTTCCTCGGATTCGCCGCGTTCATACAGATCATCGACAATCTTTTTCAGGCTCTCTGTTTTCATCCGCTTGCGGATTTTCTTGTTCAACTGGCCAGTCATGACTGATTTGAAGAGATTCTCCTTTTTATGGATTATGAAAGATCAGATTTCCATCTTCAGCTTGGGATAGAATTCCTCTTTCTGCATCTTCTCATGCCATGCAACAAGATGTTTATAAGAAGACAAATCAACTTTTGCCGGTCCTGCATAATCAATGACAGAAAGCAGCACCATGTCTGCGACACTCATCTCTCGCCCAGCGACAAAGGGATAGATGCCGAGCTGGCCATCGATGATCGGCAGGAACCTGTCCAACCATTTCAATCCATCGTTCAATGAATGCTCATCCACCTGGATCTTCATCATCGGCGCCCACGCACGGTTGAATGCGACCTTGCCGAGGGGGGTGCCGACATGGATGCTGCAGAAATCGATCCACTGATCAATCATCGCCCTTTTTTTCTTGTCTTCAGGGTATAGCTCTGATCCCGTCGCAAGATAGCGGCAGATGGCGTTGCTCTCGAAGAGAATGAATTCTCCATCTTCCAATACTGGGATCTTACCGGCTGGATGCAGCCTCAAAAACTCTTCAGTCTTCAGATCCTTCTGAAAATCCATGTGTTTGAAGTGGTATTCGAGCCCGAGCTTCTCCGCGACATAGAGCACTCGCCTGGTATGATTTGACATTTTATTTCCATATATGTTCATTTCAATCGCCTCCTAACTGCGCAGTCCGACACCTTTGTTGATAAGATGATGATTGACTGCATAAAGAATGATGGTGAATACGACGAGAATGCCTAATCCGGCGCCGACACTGATATCGCTGATGCCTAAGAATCCGTATCGGAATCCATTCACCATGTACAAGATGGGGTTGGCCTTTGACACGGTCTGCCAAAAAGCAGGGAGAAGGGTGATGGAGTAGAACACCCCTCCCAGATAAGTCAAAGGTGTCAACACAAAGGTCGGGATAATCGAGATGTCATCAAACTTTGTGGCATAGATCCCGTTCAACAGGCCTAGCATAGAGAATACCAGTGCAGTGAGGAGCACATATACAAGGACGATGAAGAGATTGAAGATGACAAGCTGTGTGAAGAAGAGTGCGACAAGAGAGACAAGAACTCCGACAATGAGGCCGCGCAGCATCCCCCCGGAGCAGAAAGCGGTGATGATCACCCACGTCGGTGTGGGGGACACCAATATCTCTTCGATGCTCCTTTGGAATTTTGATCCGAAGAATGAAGAGACCACATTCGAATAGCTGTTCATGATGATCGCCATCATGATGATCCCGGGTGCGATGAAGTTCATGTATGAATATCCCTGGAAGCCTTCGATGCGTGAGCCGATGAAATTCCCGAATATCATGAAGTAGAGGGTCATGGTGATTACGGATGGAAGAAGTGTCTGTGGCCATATCCGTAGGAATCGCGAGACTTCCTTTCGCACAATGGTCTGGAATGAGATGAGAGAGGTGTTCATGGTCCGCCTTCCACGAGGTCGAGGAACAATTCCTCGAGGCGGTTTGTCTTGTTCCGCAGACTCAGAATCTTGATGTTGTGTTCGTGTAAGTGTTTGAACACCCTGCTGATGTCTTGATTGCGATGCAGCTCGACTTCAATGGTTGTTTCATCAATTTTTTTTATTGCATGGTCCTTCAGAGGGGGAACCGAAGTGAGTGTCTCTTTGAGATCGAGGATGTAGCTCTGCTTGTCCAGCCTGCCGATCAGTTCCTTTTTTGAGGAATTCTCAATGATCTTCCCTTGATGGATGATGGCGATGTTATTGCAGAGCTGTTCAGCTTCTTCAAGATAATGGGTGGTGAGGATGATCGTCGTTCCATTCCCTGATATCTTCTCTAAGAACTCCCACATCCCTCGACGGAGCTCGACATCCACCCCTGCAGTGGGTTCATCAAGGATCAAGAGTTTTGGCTCATGGATGAGTCCACGGGCGATCATCAGCCTTCTTTTCATCCCCCCGGAAAGCGTCCGGGCGACGGTGAATCGCTTATCCCAAAGACCGAGCTGTTTCAATAAGGCGATAGTTCGCTGTTTCACGACATGTCGAGGAATGCCATAATACCCCCCTTGATTGCAGACGATGTCCCACACTTTCTCAAAGATGCTGAAGTTCATCTCCTGCGGCACGACACCGATCAATCTTTTTGCCTCATCGAACGCCTCGTCGATGTCCTTGTCGAAGACCTTGACCGTCCCAGAAGTCTTGTTCACCAGGCCGGTGATGATGCCGATGATCGTTGTCTTTCCTGCGCCATTAGGCCCCAGCAATCCGAAGAAATCTCCCTCTTTGATCTCGAGATCAATATCTTTGACAGCCTCAACACCGGTCTTATAGGTCTTTCGCAATCCTTTGATGGTGAGTGCATTCATTCATGTTCACAGAGGGGTATTTGATTTATAAAGTATTTCAAAGGGAAAGCGGATCACCATATATATAAACTTAACTATTGTTAAGTACGAAGGCATAAAGATTTAAAAACAACAGAGGGGTACTACTGCCATGCCCGAAATACTCACCGTCGGCGGCTACAACGAAGTCGGTCGGAACATGACCGCAGTGAAAGTGGAAAATGACGTCTTTCTCTTCGACATGGGTGTCCAGCTGGAAAACTATATCCGCCTCAATGAAGATGAGGACATCGCCGACCTCAATCCTGAGATGCTCATCAAGGAGAATGCTGTGCCCAACATCACAGTCCTCAAGGATTGGCAGAAGAAAGTGAGGTTGATCGTGCCGACACATGCCCATCTGGACCATATCGGCGCCATCCCCTTTCTCGCCAGTCGCTTCAATGCCCCTATAGTATGTACTCCGTTCACCAGGGCAGTCATCAAGGCCATGCTCAATAATGAGAACATGAAACTGCCGAATAAGATCAAGGACATGGGTGTGAATGAGAGCATGCCGCTCCCGAACGGCCTCAAGCTGGAGTTCATCAATGTGACCCACTCGACACCACAAACGATCATGGCAGTCCTTCACACCCCCCGAGGGGCAATCATCTATGCCAATGATTTCAAGTTCGACATGTATCCTACGCTTGGACAGAAGCCCAATTTTAAAAGATTGGAGCAGTTAGGGAAGAAAGGTGTTCTCGCGCTCATCGTCGACTCGACCTATTCCAGGTTGGCGCAGAAGATGCCCTCTGAATCTGTTGCCAAGGAAATGCTCCGGGATGTCATGCTCGGTACGAACGCCAGAGGCAAGGCCATCATTGTGACCACGTTTAGCAGCCACCTCGCACGCCTCAAATCGATCATTGAGTATGCAAAACAGCTCAACAGGAGGGTCATCTTCCTCGGGCGGTCTTTAGCGAGGTACACCCTTGCGGGCGAGGAAGTGGGCATTGTCAATTTCTCTAAACAGGTCGAGATCATCAAGTACAGCTCAAAGATCAACCGCCGCCTCAGGAAAGTGATGGCCGAAGGGAAAGAAAAATTCGTTCTTGTCGTTACAGGCCACCAAGGTGAGCCCAGATCCACATTACCAAAGATGGCCCGGGGAGAGATGGATTTCAAATTTGACAAGGAAGACCATGTCATCTTCTCTTGTACTGTCATCCCTACTCCGACAAACCAGGTCAATCGGGCAGAGCTTGAGAAGGAGCTTCGGGCAAAGGACATCAGGATATTTTCCGACATCCACGTCTCCGGTCATGCGGCAAGAGAGGATCTGAGGGACTTGATCAATCTTGTAAAGCCAAAGCATATCATCCCGGCGCACGGCGGCCTCGAGATGCGCGCCGCCCTAGCAGAACTTGCCGAGCATATGG
>JBDRLS010000004.1:0-6042 GCA_043812875.1 Nanobdellota archaeon | reverse complement strand
ACAAGAATGTCTCTTGCAGTAGGCATTCAAGCACTGTCCGCACTTCCAGGTTTTGTCGAAAAATATTTCTGCGCAAATCCTACACAACGGATCAAAGAAGATAATTTCTACCATGACATGTCCTGCTTCATCGGTACGGGTATAGGAGGTGTCCATTCTCTAGAGAAAGGATTGCTCAATTTCTATTTAGGGGGTGATATGGACAAACTTGACCCTCAATATATAACAAGGCTCATGATCAATGCGCCCGAAGCAATCCTGGTTCAATTATTTGGATTGAGGGCAGGAGGCTTTGCCATTTCCAGCGCCTGCGCCACAGGCACTGATGCAATCGGCGCCGGAATCATGAGCATACTCGCAGGATACGCACCTGTGTCATTGGTCGGCGCTGTTGAGGCTCCGATCACCCCTAATACCCTTGCCCATTTTTATCACATGGGTGCATTAGCCAGACCTGGATCCGGTACTCCGCAAGAGGCAAGCAGGCCATTTGATAAATATCGATCAGGTTTTGTCATGGGAGAAGGCGGTGCTGCATTTGTCATCGCTGACGAGGAATTTGCATTTAAGCAAGGCTGGAAACCGATAGCAGAAATTCTCAGCTACTCCTTCAGCGCAGATGCATACAGCATGACTGATCCTGATCCCACAGGAGAAGGCCAATCAACAGTCATGAGGAATGCATTGGAGCGAGCAGGGATCAATCCAGATGAGGTGGATTACATCAATGCACACGGGACTGCAACACCCTATAACGACAAATTCGAGTCCATAGCAATTAGGAATGTGTTCGGCCGTGCAGCTGATAATATCATCGTCGGCTCTACAAAAGGGGCAGAAGGCCATCTCTTAGGTGCAGCTGGTGCAAAGGAGCTTTCTAACACCATTGATACTGTTGTCACCGGAGAAGTTCCCCCCTCACTCAATTTGACAGATCCTGATGTCGAAAATGGCTGTGACCTGAACTATGCACCTGCACAAAAGGTCAAGCTCACTAAATACCCTGTAGCTGTATCAAATTCTAAAACATTCACTGCAATATCAAATTCTTTGGCCTTCGGCGGCCATAATTCTTCTCTCCTTATCAAAAAATTCGAGAATTGATACAATCCTTCTCTTCTCATTTATAAACAAACAAAGCACATATTAAGCTGTTTTCACTCCCCCCTTCCCATGACCCGAAAATCCTATTTCAATCAAAGGACTGCTACTGAAATGAGGGACCTCCTCATGAAACAATTCTCCCGAGGTAGAGGTCTTACTGAGCGTATTCTCGATCTTCATCCAGCAGATGAATGTCTTGAAGTCCGTGTCCGGATAACTCCTGGAAGGTTCTTCCGAGGAAATCGTACAGGAAGCGAAGCGTCAAGAAAGGCGATGAAGCATGGCGATCTCATCAAACTCTCTCAACCTGAGCTCCAACGGGAGGCATATCACACTTCTGAAACCCCTATGGACGTCATTGCTCGCGACTTTAAAGAACTCGAAGAAACGAGAGAAGATGAGATACAGTTTATCGGTTATCAATGGCGTCCAGTTCAAGGGAACGATAGAGAACCTAGGATCGTTCCTTTTGTCTCGCTCCCAGAAGCAGTACGTCTCTTTGAGTATGCAGAGGAAATGACCGGTGGCATCACTGTCCAGCCCTATGATGACTCAATGCGGGTAGGGAGAGAGGGCGCGAATATTATTACATCAGTCCCCTCCAGAACAAGGAAGAAAGCCCGATATGGACTCACCCTCGAACATGTCCCAATAAAGGCTCGGAAAGAACGCAAAGCCGTCGTCTGGAGTCTCCGTCCGAAATATACCGGTTCGACAGGAGAACCCAAAGATACACAATATTCATTCTGTTATACTTATGATCATCAACGCCAGGAATCTGATCGTGTTGTCTTTAATCGTCATGACATCGCAGCATACCTCGCAGTCATCAAACATGAGGAAGCACGGGGCAATCTCACTCCCATGGAGATGAATCCCTTTGCTTTGCCCTCTCAATTAATGGCTGATTTCTATAACCGACTGAATAATAATGTATTGATCTTTGATCCAAGCCTCCAACCTCTCGACAAGCGGCGCAGGCTCCACCTCGACGAGAAATGCATCCTCCTCGCCCGCGCCATCGGCGTCCTCGGCCATGATGCGACGATCGAGCGGGATTTTCTCAAGGATGGTGAACTGAAAGACTATGATTGGTCCATCCCTGGATTAAAGCATGAACCGAAACACTGAGAAAAAATCTGGGGCTACCGTGATTTTCACCGCACATTGCGTTTTGAACACGGGTCACTAGCTGTCCGTCTCATCGTTACCGCGCGATCGCGGATCTCGACGAACCCCGAGCTAGTATGATAGACCAAGCTACACCATAGCCCCAGTCGAGAATGAGAAGTTCCCAGGTCTTTTTAAACCTTCCGAAGAATTCATTTCCTCATCGCAACATAGATGTCAGCTTCTAACATTTCTCCATCCCTATAATAATGGTGGACAAAATACACATTCCCTGAAGCATCCAATGTTGGCTCCCCTGCAAATTGAGATATGATCAGCTCGGCCTCCTCCCACTTGCCATCTTGGCGTCGAGACCGAAACACTGCTGGCGTCCCCTGATACCATCGATTTAACCAAAGCTCTTGGCCATCAGCAGTAATGAATGGCATGCCCTCATTCTCTGCTGTATTCACGGCTTCAATATTCTCTGGCTCGCCCCATCCGCCATCAACCCTCATAGACATCCAGATGTCCGTGCCCCCCTTGCCCCCCGGACGAGAGGAGTGAAAATACAGCTCATCACCCCACATATGCAGCTCCCCCACTTCATACGCAGGAGGAAAGTCCTGGACCTTCCACTTTTTCCATATCCCGTCGTTCCGCTCAGCAGAGACCCAGTGCAATCCTGTGTATCCTTCTCGCGCAGAGCACACCCACAAGGCATCCCCAGAAATAAAAGCGCACCCGTCCAATGAAAGCTTCCCCGGGTCTTGCAGCCACACCCGCTCCGGCGAAGTCCAGCCAGCTGAGGTGATCTTTGACACATACACTCCGGTCACCCCGTCAATCACCTGCTTTTCAACAGGGACGCGGACATCAGGAGTGAAGAAGAAATAGAACTCATCCCCTGACTCAGGGATGAATGGAGAATCCTCTGCCCCGGCCGTGCTGATCGGATAGGGCAGCATCACTGGTTCTTCATACTCATCGGAGTGAAGTATCGGAGGAGAACGATCCATTTCAGCTGTCATCTTCTCCCTATCAGTCGGAAGGGCACTCTCCCGGTCAATAATGACATAGCTCGCTTGAGAACAACCTGCTAAGAAAATGACGATGAATAATAACAAGGCATATCTCATATCCTATTCAGCGTATTCAAGTTTTTAAACATTCCTAAATGATCTGGGAAACATGCTCATCCTTCTGGATCCGAATCACTGAATCGACAAAGCTCTCGATCTTATTCTCATGGGAGACGATGATGACCTGCTTCAAGTCTAGCACGTCTAAGACTTCTCTGACTTTATCAAGCTGCTCTGTCGAGAACCCATCCGTGGGCTCATCCAAGATGATGAGATCCTTTGTCTCGATATGCTCAGTGATGTCATTGATGACCTTATTCAGCGCCAACCGATAAGCGAGCGCACATGAAGTCCGCTCCCCCCCTGAGAGATGTGCTAACTCAGTCTCATAGCCATCCTGATTGATCACTGGCGTAAAGCGGTCATCCAAGCGAGCAGACAACGCCTGGTCATCCACCAGCTGCGAGAACCATTCAGAGAACAGCAGATTGAACTCCTGATGTATCTTCCCCATGACATGCTGTTCCATGACGCTCATCAATTTGACAAATGATTCCTGCAGCCAGTGCACTAAGTCTTTATGCTCCTTGGCCAAAGAAACAGCTTTCTTCTGTGTCATGATTTCTTCTTGGAGCCTCGTCAGCCGTAGCGTGAGCCCTTCTTTCTCTTTCCGCAGCTCTGCGCTCTTAATGGCGTGACGCTGTGCAGTGTCCCTCGCTTCCTTAAGTTTTGCAATGAGCTTCTTCTCCAGCGCTTCAAGCGGCGCCATCTCTAGCAGCGTCTTGCTCAGCTCCTGCTGCACTCCATTGATCTCTCCGATCTTCTTCTTCAATTCATCAAGGCGTTTTTCTTTCTGCTCGAGCATGGCTTTCTTTTCCAGATGCTGCTTCGCCTTCAAAGCGAGAATCTTTGCATCTTCCTGCTGCTTGCGCAGCTGTTCAAGATTCTTCTCAGCGTCCTTCTGGTCCTCTGCTAAATGGACGATCTTTGCTTGTATTTCCCCTCTTTCTTTCTTCGCGAGGGCAATCTCTTTCTCCTGGTTTCCCACCACAGCCTGTTTATGCTCATGGCTGACTTGTTGCAGACATAGCGGGCAATGCTCAAGTTTTTGTATGGATTCAGCGGTCTTTCGGGCATGGCTCTCCCTGCCGAGCGCTCCTCCGCTTCTTTCCTGGAGTTTTTTCTGCTCTTCCCTCAATCGGATCAATGTGTCCTGGAGAAGCCTCATCTCTCCGTCAATATGGGTGACATCGGGAACCGCAGGAATCTCTCCAAGTTGTTCCTTTAATTCTGCATGCTGTCTGCTGAGAATCGACCGCTCCTCAATAATCCCTTCTTGCGCTCGGCGATTGCTCTCGAACTGTTCTTTCTTCGTTCGATAATCATCAAGCTGTTCCTTGATCGTTTTCTCCTCTCCCTCGGTTTTTTCAAGGATGGCCCGTGCATGGAGAAGGTCCTTCTCGAGGATCTCTTGATCAGCGGCGATGTTCTGGGCCTTTTCAACAAGTCCCTTTGCCTCTCTTTCATTTCCCCCAAGGCTCAATGCCCTTCCCTCATACAACTTGACTTCTTCCCGAAGATGCTTGATCAACACCTGACTATTCTCCCTAATGCGCTTGTATTTGTCTATCTGAAAGACCCTGCGCAGGATATCCAGCCTGTTCTCCGGATCCTCAAAGAGGATGGCCTTCATCTCTTCCTGTGGCGTGTAAACAGTGTATCGATAGATATAGTCCTTGCCCTTGCTCAACAACTCAGCAGGATAACCTAATAGCTCAAGAATCCACGACCGGAGCTCGACAGCTGTCCCCTCTTTCTTCAGCCCATCAACCAACAGAAAGCCGGCCTCCTGCTTCACCCCCTCCTTTGTCCGCCTGAGCGTTCTTTTGATGAGATATTCTTTCCCCTTCATCATAAACACCAGCTCGACCCAGCCTTCCCGCTTCCCATGGCGAAGAAGGCTCGTGCCCAGCAATTCTCCCTTCTTGATGCCGAAGAACGCGAACTCAATCGCCTGCAAGATGGTGCTCTTCCCAGAGCCGATATCCCCGCAAAGCAGCAACCTTCCCTCAGGAAATTCGACACTCACAGAGAGATAGCTTCGAATATTGCGGAGAGATAGCTTATGGAGACGCATATAGGGGAGAATGGCCCTCATCTATTAAACCTTTGCGGATCAGATGCCAAGATATTCAATAACTTGCTTTGTTGTAAAGATTCGAATTTCCTTTATGTTTATGAGTTGTTTATCATTAGTCCATAAGGGAATATTGAGATGAATTGCTAGAGCAACAAATGGGCTATCTGCAAGATCCGGAGATATTTCAGTGGCAATCTGGAGGGACTCAACAAATAAACTCTGATCAATTAATGTTATCTTATCAAGAAGTTTTTTCATGATATTTGGAAAATCGGGCCATTGTGTTTTCCTTTCTAAGTATATCATGTATTTCGTGCACTCATCGAGAATGAATGATGGAGAAAAAAGGTCAAGATTTCGATGAAAGATTGCCTCTGCTGTTTTGCTTTCTTTTATCGCTGCCGCGAATAGGACGTTTGAGTCTATCACCAAATTCATGTTGAGTTCTTCTCCATATTCTCTCTTTTAACTCACGCCCCATTCTTAAAGCATCCTCCTCTGTTATCGGAGAATCCTTGGTCAACTCCCTGAATTTTTCGAGGTCGCTGACATATCTCTCAATAGCTCCACGCGCAACAGCGCTCCAATTGATGGTATCCATCTTAT
>JBDRLS010000003.1:0-4196 GCA_043812875.1 Nanobdellota archaeon | reverse complement strand
TTATGTCTAAAGTTCTCAAAACCCTTTCTGTCTGTGAAAGACCTACCACATTCAGAACAAAAATATCTCTGCACCCAACCACACCTATTCTTTCTAAGCCCAGATTTAACCACAGAATGTTTGTTGCAATAAACACATTTCCTCATCAAAAGTCACCTCACCAACATATGAGATGAACTCACATAATAATCTACCGATTAGTTAACAGTGTCCGCTAGAGAGGGATGATGGCAACAGTTTGCCACCCTCTTTTCACGGCTTTTGACAAGGTAGGCATTAACGGCCGATTAAGAAAACCATACACCCCGTCAAGGAGCTGAGGTGGGTTATCAAGATTATTGATTGCCTGGGCAAATGCCTTTACCCGGGCGCCATAGACAGAGAAGTGATAGGGCTCACCAACATCTTCTGGCACGTTCCTGATATCCTCTACAAAATTCTGTTGCATGAAAGCCGCTCGCTTGATCCCAAACCGCGTCTTATTAAACGATATGCGATGAAGGACTGATTTGAGCTGACCACGACCATCACAAAAGAGTATATTCGCATAAATATCAAGTTTTCTTGGTATCACATCAGAGAGGCGGATGACATAACGCAGAGTCGCGCCCATGAAGAACGTGCCCTGATAAGATTCATTGATCTCGATCTCACCGGAAACATCAACTGTATACTCATCTTCTTTCTCGTGAATCTTTGCGACAAGTGAAGGCGAAAGATCCATCACCAAGGGGTCGTCTCGATGAATGAACGGCCAGAATGAGTGGGTGTTGGACAATTTCCTTCTGATCGTGGTCTTATCATAACATGATTCCTGCCCATCAGCAGTCACCATGACATGCGTATGGTCCCCTTGATGAACACCTGGAAGTCTAACCACTCGCTCGGTGCTCACGAATCCCCCCTGTTCCCCTGCCCAAGGAAGGGGGATCATCAATCCTTGAGGAGTCCGCTGGACAAGATATCGTGCCTCGATGGCGCCTGCGGCTTCCATGAGGGCCAGTTCATCGAGAGGGGCTGCCTCTTCAATAGCTTCAAAAAGAGCATTGCGAAGATGGACGTCATAAAAACTATCCAGGTCATGACCATGATATCGTCGACTAAATAATACTGGGCCGAGCACGGTGTTTATAGCTTGTTCTTCTTCTCTTACGGGATAGTCACTTTCAAGGGTGAGGATGTCGTTTAAACCCATAGGTCACTCATGCGCAGGGGAAAAGTTACCCTATAAATACCTTGCCATAACATTTATAAATCGCCTCTCCTGACCAGGACAAATGGAACACCCAAGACCACTCGACACACTCAATGCCTTCCGAGGCAAGGAGATATCTGTAGACCTTCGCAATGGCAAAACAGTGACTGGGAAGCTTCTCTCATTTGACCTCACCATAAACCTGGGGATAGAGGTCAAGGGAAAAAATGAATTTGTTAAAGGAGAGACTGTTGTTGCAGTATATCAGCTAACTCAAGACTGAAGAAGGATCTCAACATCTTTTCCGAAAATATTTCTCAGATCCTCGAAAATAGGCTCCTTGATGAAGACCTTTGGAGGGATCTTTGCCTCAGCGAGATGCTTCTCGAACTCTGCCAACGTGGACTTCGAACGCTTTTTGAGGGAACCGTCGGCAGCGATCTCTGCCTTTGTCACCCTTTTTTCCTCTGCATCCAGATCATGAAGGATGAACGCAATAGTATCAAAAAGATAGACCTCTCCGAACTGATTGCCGTGCTTGATCCTGATCCTTGTCCGTTCCAATTCGGCGCCGCGTGAACGCTGAGTAAATTCCAGCAGTGCCTTGGTTAATTCCTTCGCGTCTTTCCTCACTTTCTCGATCTCTGCTTTGGTGAGTTTCTTGGTATCATAGTCTTTCTTCGCCTTGATGATCGCCCGAAGGATCCTAAGATGCTTTGCGGGAATCTTACCCTGGATGATGAGATGGGAATTGAACATCTTGGGAAGGTCAACGTCTTCCACCTTAGTGATGCCTTCAATGCGGAGAAGGTCCCGTACGGTGGTGACCGTCTGCTCATAGATGCCTACGACATCTTCCTCAGTCTTCTCCTTTTCGAGCTTTGCGAACAAGACCTTGATGGCTTTGAGATAATGCTCTGCATCGGTCAGGAGCTTATCCACCTCTTTTCCAGTGAGCCCTTTCTTGGTGCCGTGCTCGATCTCCTTCCGGATTTGGATGACGCGCTCAAGGATTTTCACATTGGGCTCTTCAAAGAGATTCATCTTCTGGACGAAAAGTTCCCGCATGAGCTTCGGTGTCTCTCTCGGAGAGGGCGGAGGGACGCCGTGGAGCATGAGCGCTGCCTGGCTCGGCGAGAGGAGCGCATAGAAGATGTCTCCCATTCCGATCTCTCGGAGCTTGAACTGGACGCGCTTGATCATCTGCTCGCCTGAATTCATGAACATGTCGATGGCTTCATTGCTCGGCTTGATCTTCCCCATCAGCAAGAGCTGCTTCCATGGCATGAACATGCCGCGGTCGAAAAAGGGGATGCCGTCTCTCAGCAAGGTGAAGATGACCGGGTTCGCTTCCTTGAGGCTGTCCCAGAAATCAGTGAGGATGTAGACTTGGATGTTCAGCTTGTTGCGGATCCGGGTGATCTCTCCTGCCTCGATGCCCATGCCGATGATGATGGCTCTCAATTTGTCCTTGAGCTCGATGCGTGTCATCTTCTTGACATCAGTATCATCTATGACGATCCAGACGTCGATGTCAGAAGTCGGCGTGGCCTTGCCCTTGACCAATGATCCAGCAAGCACATAGCTCACGATATACTTCTCAAACTTCTTCAGGACCATGTTCTTGTGGATCTCAGCAATCTTGACGGCGGAGAGCATGCCGGTGTCATGCACAGGTGCGCTCATGGAGATGAGCTGGAGCATCTCTGATTTTCCGTCGAAGCAGTTCTGCCAAAGCTCTGAGATGATGAGCACAGAAGGTTTCAGGTCAGGATCGATCTCTTTTGCATAGTCATTAGAGATTGTGGTGAGCCGCTGCTTCAATTCGGCCTTGGACATCTTCCTGCTGTCGCTGTCATCGACGAGGACGAGGACAGAAATCGTCTTTATATCAGGTTTCTCACCCTCTTTCGGCCGGGGAGGAGGCATCAACGCGATGCCCATGACGTACTTTCCAAACTTATCAAGAACCTTCTTTTTGAATTTCTCAAGCTTTTCCTTGATGGCCTTAAGCTTTTCCTGGGCTTCCTTGGGAAGGGGGGGAAGAGTTCCGGGCATCTGGGGCAGGGAAATGGTTTCTGGGTGGCCGGTTTTCTTGGATTTTTTTGCCATGACTGTGTTTTCCGGGGTAATCGCGGGTATTTAAATGCATCGGTTTGCCGTGACGCCGTTGTTTCCCGATCATACGCTCCAATGAATCGATCCGGCGCATAAGTTTGAGTTTTTCCTCTTCGACAGCGGCAAGATTCCTCGCGTGCCGGTCAAGAGTGAAGTCTTTCTCCTTGAGGGATTTCGCGATTGCTTCAAAGCGTTTCATCTCTGTTGTCATGTCTTTTATTTCTGTGCGATGAGATGATGCCTCTTTGACAAGATCCTGCAGGGGGATTAGTGTTTGGGCGATCTGTTCATGGAACTTCTTGAGAGAGCGTTCGAGCTCTTCCTTCAATTCCTGCTGCATCTCTTCATGGATCCTCCCCTTGACAAGCTTGAGTTCACGCATTTCCGAGACGAGTTTCTTCCTTGCTTCGCTGATCTGAGAGAGTTCCTCATGGATCATGCCTTTCTGTTCCTTCAAGGCATCCATGATCCCCCCAGCTTTTTCTTCGGTCAAGGAGACGTTCTCGCATGCCTTGGTAATCTTGGAGGAGATTGTTTCGAGATGCTTGTTCATCTCTTCCAGTTTCAGCTGTAATCTCCCAACCTTGTCCTCAACGGCAAGAATGCCTTTTAGTCTGTCGATCATCTTTCATACCTTGCGATGGTCCGGCGGCAGGAAATGCATTCATAGAGCGTGTATGTAGCGTCTTTGATCTCTCTCACTCCCTTTTTCGCCATCATACCCTTGCATAAGCTGCATTGTGGTATCGTCGGCCCCATCATGGACGCGGGGTGGTAGGTGAGTTTAAAAATGTTTTCCCCCTCGTTTTCATTACTGAACAATAGAATATTTATGAAGGGTTCCTATTTTCCTTTGGGAATGGATGTGCACAAAGATCTGGCC
>JBDRLS010000002.1:0-11744 GCA_043812875.1 Nanobdellota archaeon | reverse complement strand
TTATGTCTAAAGTTCTCAAAACCCTTTCTGTCTGTGAAAGACCTACCACATTCAGAACAAAAATATCTCTGCACCCAACCACACCTATTCTTTCTAAGCCCAGATTTAACCACAGAATGTTTGTTGCAATAAACACATTTCTTCATCAAAAGTCACCTCACCAACATATGAGATGAACTCACATAATAATCTACCGATTAGTTAACAGTGTCCGGAAAACGGGGAGGCATGTCCTCCATTATCTTTTTATATCTCCTCATCGCTGTTCATGCAATGATCCTCCGCGAGGCGACAATCCATGATTTTAAGCAGCTAAAGGAGCTTAAAAAGGAATTTTTTCAGTGGGAATGCAGCCAGGACCCGGATCTTGATCCCTCCTGGACGAAAAGAACGCTGGGAATCCGCCTCGGCAAGAACCTCCGCCAGAAGAACATCGCTTTTTTCCTCGCCCTTGATGAGGGAAAAGCCATCGGCTATGTGGGAGTTGAAATATACAAGGCTCCTTCACAATATATCCCGAAAAGAGAATCGCACATCTTTAATCTTTATGTGCGTCCGGCCTTTCAAAATAGGGGCATAGGCAGGAAGCTCCTCCAACGGGCACTGTCATGGGCCAAAGGAAAGAAAGTCAACTGCATCAAGATCATGCATTTCTCAAACAATAAGATCGCTCAAAAACTCTATGCTGGCCATGGCTTTGTTGAAGAGGTAAGGGTGATGTGGCTCAGTCTATGAACTCGATCCCGAGCTCGTTCTCGACTTCCTTCTTCCTCTTCGTGGACAGCTGCATGCTCGGCCCGAAAATCTGAGAGCTTTTCACGCCGGTGACGATCAGCATGGTCCTGATCGTGTTTGCCATGTCATCGCTGATCTGCGCACCCCATATGATGCGCGCATCATCATCCAGCTTCTCAGATACTGCCTCAACCACTTTCTTCGCTTCCGCAAGCGTCATGTCCGGGCCGCCGATGACATTGATCAGCGCCCCATTCGCCCCGGAGATATCGACATCAAGAAGGGGATTATTGATTGCTTTCTCAACAGCTTCCACAGCCCTATTCTCGGAGTCACTCTCACCGACGCCTATCAAGGAGACACCGCCGTTGCTCATCACGGTCTTGATGTCAGCGAAATCCAAGTTGACCAAACCAGCTTTGGTGACCAGCTCGGCAATGCCCTTCACGGCATTCGTCAGGATTTCATCAGCGACCTTGAATGCCGTATGCAATGGAAGATCAGGCGCCAACTCAAGAAGCTTATCATTTGGGATCACAATGAGTGTATCGACAGAATTTTCCAGCTTTTCGAGGCCGATGATCGCATTCTCATACCGTCGATGGCCCTCCATCTGGAACGGAATCGTCACCACACCTACGACAAGTGCACCTAGTTTTTTAGCAACTTCTGCAATCACTGGAGCACTTCCTGTACCCGTGCCGCCGCCAAGTCCACACGTGATGAAGACCATGTCTGCTCCGTCAAGCGCTTTCCTTAGCTCGTGCTCAGTTTCCCGGGCAGCCTCTTCCCCTATCTTGGGCATGCTACCTGCCCCTAATCCTTTCGTGAGTTCTCGACCTATCAAAATCTTCTTGTCAGAACGGGTATAGAGCAGGTCTTGTGCATCCGTGTTAATGGCGATGGTCTCAGCTCCTAAGATGCCTACTTCAGAAATGCGGTTGATAGTGTTGTTTCCCCCTCCGCCGGATCCGACGACTTTGATCGTGGCTTTCTGGGCGCTGATGAACTGCTCGAGCTCTGCATCAATATCATTCATGCTTGGAGGGGGGCGAGATACTATCTGCACATGATCCGGACGCGCTTTAGGCGCGCTTCTAGGCTCCTGCACTTCAGGCTCTTCCGGGAGGGATTCTCGCCATTCCGATCGAGGCTCTTGCTGTTCATCATCAAGCTTTATTGCTTCCGTGCGAATAAAATCATCCATGTCCTACCACCCAAGAATTGTCATGATTTTCCTAAGAGAATACTCCTATATAAAATTATTCATTTTCGAGAAGTAAATAAATCTCACTTCTTTGTCTCAGTAAATTGCGGCATCCAATATAGGTGCAAGGGAAAACACATTTGCGAACAGAAGTCCCTATGAACCCTTCAACTCTTATATAAAAGAAACGACTTGTGTGCAAATTTGCCTCATTTATTGGAGGGAGCCTCAGTAAACAAGAGCTCCTTCAGCTCAGGAATCGCATCCTTCACCATCGTGATGAGCTTCCCAGCTGCCTCAACCGGGATAGGGCCTTCCAATGCAACTGTTGCTACTCCTTCAGCAACCGTTACCGGCACGACTCCTCCAAGCTCGACCTTGAGGAAGGCAGCGACCTTTTCCTGGAGGTCATCAACCTTCTTGAGGATCCTGAGGTCATAGGTGAGTTCCTTGCTCGACAAGGGATGGTTGAAATCCACCAGCGTCCTTCCGCCCGTAACCGTCTTCACCGTGCCCATGATGCCGTCTATCTGCACCTGCAGTCCAAGATGAGGGGTGATGCCATCCTTCTTGAACTTTGACGTCGGGATGAGCTGGATCATATCGGCCCGCTTCTTGCCGAATGCTTCCTCCGGAGTAAGATTGACCGTGAAGCTGTCTCCCACCTTCTTCCCGATGAGGTGCTGGTCGAGGCCGCGGAGAATATGGCCCTTGCCTATGCAGATGATCGCCGGAGAATACACCTGGTTAGGATTATGGATATCGTGTGCCTTAGCAACCTTTTCATCTGTTGTGTCAAAGACGAAGTCCTCGCCCTTGACCTTGCCCGTATAGTCGAGCTCGATGAAATCATTTGCTTTGAGGGTCATGAATTCCAAGAACTGATGGTGATTTAAATGTCTTTCGGCAACCCTTCCAACACCTTCTCAACCGTCGCCTCAACGGTCAAGTTGCTGCCGTCAATGACAAGGTCATAATGAGAGGTGTCAAAGGGATCAATCCCATAATACTTCTGATACCGCTTCTTGTCTGAGTCCTGGCGCTGGTGAAAGAGCTTCTCAACTTCTTCTACAGTCGCCGCCTTGTCGCCATGGCGCTGGTCCTTGAAGATACGTCGTGCACCGACCTTTGGATTGACATCGAGGAAGACCTTGAACGACTTCGGGATGAAATGCATCCCTAAGCGGGCGTCGATGACAAAATCATCCTCTTCCTCTCCCAGTCTCTTCAGGTGGTCATCGGCATCCTTGTCAGTGGAATCGTCCATTTCTCCCAGCGTGTTGTACTCTGCTAGGGTCATGCCTTTCTCTTCAGCCCACTTCCTGCGGAGATCGCCGATGGAATAATGCTTCATGCCCAACCTCGCAGAGAGCATCTTCGCGACAGAGCTCTTTCCGGATCCTGGCTTGCCAGATATGGTGATGATCATAAAAAGAGAAAAAAAGAAAGAAGAATAAAAAACTTTGCTCAAATTACCGTCTTTTCTTTCTCTTGACGGTCTTTTTCTTCTTGGCTTTCTTTTTAGCCTTCTTCTTTCGCTTCTTGCCGCCTCTCGCCATCTTAGCCCGAGAGATGTCTCCGTTGCTGTCCAAGAAATAAAGATAGCCCTTGTCTTTCTTCACACCTGCTTTAGCAACAGTTTCCTGTTTCTGTCGTCCTTTCTTTCCGCCGCCTCGGGACATTTGTGCACGGGAGACGTTACCACGCTTGTCAACAAAGTAAAGATAGCCCTTGGCTTTCTTCACACCAATTTTTGCAACTTTTTCAGCCATTTTTTGTTACCTCCGTTTTTGAGGTTTTCACCCCGTCGATATCTTTTGCAATCCTATTTAAATACTTTTCGCTTTTCCCGACGCCACAGCCTCGGGGGAAGCCTTCTTTTTGAAGAGAATCAATGCGGCCGGGCCGCCGAGGAGCAGGAATCCGCCTAGCGCTTGCACCGACGATATGGTTTCCTGGTGCACGAGAAAGCTCATGGGGATGACGAACAGCGGAGAGAGGCTCGTCAGCAGCCACACCTTGCTCAGCTCAAGATGCCGATAGGCGTTTGTCGTGAGAAGATGCTGGATGACCGCAGTGAAAAGGGGGACGATGATGATGATGCCGAGCACCTCTCCTCGGGGAAGCGCGAGCTCGCCCGTGAACAGAGCGATGATCAGATAGAACATCATGATGATGAATGCTCGGGAGACGACGAGGCCGCTCACTGAGATCGAGGAGATGGATCTTTTACGGAGATAGTTTGCGAAGCTATAAAAGACTCCGCCGAGGACGGGAAGCATGATCCATCCGTTGATCCCGAAAGGGGTGTAGCCGAGGACGATGGTGCCGATGATGATGACGGCTGCAGAGAACACCTCACCGATATTGAACCGCTCTTTCAATAAGGCGACGCCCAGGAAGATGGTGATAGGGATGACCGCCTTCTCGAGGAATCCAGTGATCGTGGATCCTAGCATATAAATGCCGCCGAACCACAATATCGTCGAGCAGGCATCCAAGAATCCGATGCCTCCTAGCTTCCATGCATTGCACTTGAACTCGTTCCATGTCCTTGTCATCCTTCCTGTCACCAGGACAAAGATGACTGACCACAATGACGCTGAGATGAACCACCATGTCGCTCCGGTTATGAACGACCCAGAAACGACATCCTTCGCGAACACTGTCGCGATCGCTCCTACCAAGGCGCTGAGCACCGCAAACCACATCGCTTGATGGACCTGTTTCATATGCGGATTGTTTGTTCCTGTCTATTTATATCTATTGAAACAGCCCAGAAAGAGCATTCTGCAGCTCCCCGTCCATCTCCCCACAATACCCATGCCCGCACTCAGCGACGATGAACTCTTTCGGATCCGCAGCAAAACCAAAGGTCAGCCGTGCATCATCCATCGAGACCACATCATCTTTGCTCCCCTGGAACATGACGACAGGCCGGGGAGCGATCAGGCGGATATACTGGTCAGGATCAATGGATGTCAAATAATCTGCAATATCAGGAAAGGACGACAACTGAGAATGAAAACCAGATGCACCAAAGGTTACAACCCCTCTCAGTCGATCATCAAGCGCTCCTGCAATGAGTGCGTATCTTCCCCCCATGCTCTCGCCAGCCATGGCAATCTGTTTTCCATCAACACCATCCATCTCCCTGATGACATCCGTGCCGATCAATCCATCGATCACCGAGAGATGCTGTATCGGTATATGCCCCTCTTGAAATGCCCGAAAATCAGACTCTCCGCTCAGATAGGTGCCTCCTGTCTGCCCAATACCCCTTTGATCAACAGTCAACACCCCATATCCCCATGATGCGATCTTGGAAGCGAGTGAAGCCTCTGCTTCCTTGCCGACTCCGCCGCCGGGCAAAAGCACTAATCCGGGAACATCCTTTGCGTTCTTAGGGATGAAGAAGAATCCATGGATCGTCGTCTCCTGGTCCTTGAAAGGAAGGCTCTTGTAGCTGATCGCATAACGAAGAACACCGTTCTCCTCGACTGCATGCCCAAGTTGATATGCCGGCTTTCCCCGATCCTGCAGCACAGAGAACTTACCTTCTGAATAAGAATACAGCTCTGGCTTGGGGCGAGTAACCACAACAATAATCAGCAGAATCAATACAATGATCGCATGGCGCAGGGTTCGCTTTCTGATTCTCATAAACCTTATCCTATTTCTCCCCTTTAATAAATATTTTCTCAAATCCACTTTTAAACGGTCCTGAACGAGAATTCGGCCATATTGAACGATTCTTGCCTTGATTTCTGCTCAAACGTATTATAAATGACCCCGATCATCGATACCCAAGGTGATTTCATGGAAACAACATTCAAGGTCAAGGGCATGCATTGCAAAAGCTGTGATATTCTAATAAAAGAGGCAGTAGAAGAGCTTCCAGGAGTCAAAGAAGTCCATGCCGACTTTCGCACTGGCAAAGTCAGGATAAAGCACTCCGGAGCTAGCATCGAGAACATCAAAGCAGCAATAATGGCAGAAGGCTATAAAGTGTAAGATGAAGACCACAATCTATGTCCCGGATATCGAATGTGATTCCTGCAATAAGCTCATCAGGAAAAAGTGCCGGCACCTTCCTGGAGTGGTGGATCTTCATTTCGATGCGGATAGCGTGACCATCTCCCATGATGCAGAACACGTTTCCAAACAATTATTAGTTGAATCTATCCGTGACCTCGGCTTCCGCGCATCATTCGAGCCTATCGAACGCATCACCTTGGGAGAACGATGGAGGCATTTCAAGGAAAACAAGCACAAGTATGCTCATGAGACTAAACTGTTCAAGTACACTCTCGGCATCTTCTTGCTCCTCACCCTTCTCGAAGGGGGTGCATATTTCCTTTTCCTCCAAAACATGCCTGATTTCCTCAACAACTATGGCTGGTGGCTTTTCTATCTTAATATCAGCGTGGCGACCCTCGGGGTCGGCATCTGGCACGTAGCTTCATACAAGGCAAAGATCACCTGCATGACCGGCATGATGATCGGCATGACCTTCGGCATGCAAGCAGGCATGATGATCGGTGCAGTCATGGGCGCGACCAATGGCTTTTTCATCGGCGCCATGGCCGGGATGCTCCTCGGCGTCATCGTCGGGTCCATCACCGGGCAGTGCTGCGGCGTCATGGGCATCATGGAAGGAATGATGGCCGGCCTCATGGGCGGAACCATGGGCCCGATGATCACCGTGATGATGTTCTCTGATCATCTCCTCATTTTCATGCCATTTTATATCATCCTAAACCTCATCATCCTCTGGGGCCTCGCATACATGATGTATGAAGAGGTCGTCGAGAACAAGAGAGGAGTAAAAAGAACACCGGCAGACTTTTCGATAGTCGCTGCAGCATCGATAATAATCACCGTTATCCTCATCGGGATAATGATCTGGGGGCCAAAGAGTCCCTTGGTAAGCTTTTGAGGTGGAAAACATGAAATGGTTAATCGGAACAGCAATCGTGGTCGTCCTTGTCTTTTTTTTAGGCATGTCAATGACAATAGCAAAAGCAGAGATACCTGGCATCACTGGCAGGGCAATCATCAACACAGGAGAAGTCCAAGAGGCGACGCTCTCATTTGAAAACTATGAATACGTGATGGATCCCCCCACATTAAAGAAAGGGGTTCCAGTAAAGATGACTGTGGATCTTGATACTGTCTATGGCTGCATGAGGGATGTCGTCATCTCTTCATTCGGTGTCAGGAAATTTGTCAGCGGGGGCGACAACGTCATCGAGTTCACTCCAGACAAGGCGGGTGAGTTCTGGGTTGTCTGTTCCATGAACATGGGCCGGGGCAAGTTCACGGTTGCTGAACCAGACGGCTCTAAATCAGCGTATGTCCAACAAGCTCCTGAAGAATCATCATGCGGCTCAGGCGGAGGAGGCTGAGGTTGTGGACGATGAAGACCGATCTTGATATTTCAGGGATGCATTGTGCCAGCTGTTCAACCATCATTCAGCGCGGCCTCCTTAAGCAGGATGGTGTCCTCGATGCGAATGTGAATTTCTCGACTGCGAAGGCGACCATAACGCACACCCCCAAGGTGTCTACTGCGATGCTCATCGAGGCAATAAGGAAAAGGGGGTACAGTGCATCTCTTTCTCAACAGCTCTCAGACCCATCAAAGAACCACTTTAAGGAAAGTCAGCGTCTAAAGAAGAAGCTCATGATCAGCCTTTTTTTTGCAATACCGACCTTCATCATCGGCATGGTCTTCATGATGCTCAAGATCCATCTCCCCGGAGAGGTCTTCATTCTATGGGCGCTCGCAACACCCATCCAATTCTACATCGGCGCAGAGTTCTACAAGGGATCGTGGATCGCGCTTAAGAACAAAAGCGCAAACATGGACTCCCTCATCGCACTCGGGACAAGTGCGGCATATTTTTACAGCGTCTATCTTGTCCTCTTCCAGCCCGGTAAGGGCCAATTCTTCGAGACATCCGCAATCTTGATCACCCTCGTCATTCTCGGCAAATATCTTGAGGCAGTCGCAAAGGGAAAGACCAGCTCAGCCATCAGCAGCCTCATCAAGCTAAGTCCTAAAGTGGCCCATGTCCGGAGGGGAAAGGAAGAAATGACCATCCCTGTGGATGACGTTAAGCTTGGTGATATCATCTTGGTCAAGCCAGGGGAGAAAATACCTGTCGATGGCATCCTTGTCCAGGGCAATTCTGCGGTGGATGAAAGCATGATCACCGGCGAATCAATCCCTGTAGAGAAAAGGAAGGGATCATCTGTCTTTGCTGCCACCATCAACAAGCACGGCAGCTTCACCTTCAAGGCGACCAAGATCGGCAAAGATACCGCATTGTCCCATATCATCAAGCTCGTCGAGGATGCACAGGGAAGAAAAGCGCCCATCCAGCGCTTCGCAGACCAGGTGAGCGCCTATTTCGTTCCTATTGTCATTGTCATCGCAATCCTCACATTCATCACGTGGAAACTCCTTGGCCAAGACTCAACATTCGCCATGATCTCTGCTGTCTCTGTATTGGTCATAGCCTGTCCCTGCGCACTCGGTCTCGCGACCCCCACCGCGATCATGGTGGGCACAGGCAAAGGTGCGAAGAAAGGGATCCTCATCAAGGGAGGAGACGCTTTGGAGACAGCGCATAAGGTCAAGTTCGTGATCTTCGACAAGACAGGGACCATAACCCATGGCGTCCCAGAAGTCACCGACCTCATTCCTATAGGCGATACGCAAAACAATCTGCTCTCGATTGTCGCAAGCGTAGAGAAAACATCAGAGCATCCCCTTGCGGATGCGATTGTCAAAAAGGCAGCCGCATCCCATACACCATTAAAGAAAGCGACCACGTTCAAGGCCATTCCAGGCCAAGGCATCCAGGCAAAAGTTTCAGGAAAGACAATCCTTGTTGGGAACCGCAGGCTCATGGACAGGAACAGCATCCCCTATAAAACACACATAAAAAGAATTGAAGAGCTTGAAGACGGTGGCAAGACTGTCATGCTCGCTGCCCAAGGGAACAAACTCATCGGCATGATCGCAGTTGCAGATACCATCCGTCCATCTGTTCCCAAAGCCGTCGAGAAGCTCCATCAGATGGGGATCACCACCTTCCTCATCACCGGCGACAACGAACGCACCGCCAAAGCGATTGCAAGACTTGCCGGCATCCGGAACGTCTTTGCTGAAGTCCTCCCCGAGGACAAGGCCGCTCATGTCAAAAATCTTCAGAAGAAAGGGCCTGTTGCCATGATCGGCGACGGCATCAACGACGCCCCTGCAATAGCCCAGGCAGATATCGGCATAGCCATGGGTTCAGGCACTGACGTTGCTATGGAAACAGGAGATATCGTGTTGATGAGCAACAATCCAGCAGATATCCCCCAAGGGTTCCGTCTGAGCAAGCTCACCATGCGCAAGATCCGCCAGAACATGTTCTGGGCATTGGGCTATAACGTCCTAGGCATTCCGCTCGCCGCAGGAATCCTCTATCCCTTCACCGGCTGGCTCTTCTCTCCGATCATCGCAGGTGCAGCAATGGCCATGTCCTCAGTCTCGGTGCTCACCAATTCATTGCTCCTCAAGCATGAGAAGCTGTGAGGCGAACATTTATAAACACAATTCTCTTAGAATCCCCCATGAATCAACGCCAGACCGGTTTTGTGATCATCATCTTTGCCGTGATACTGGCAAGCCTAGTGACTGGCATCAAGCTTCGCCAGGACGCTCTCCTTGACAAGATCATTGAAGAACGGGGAGGGAATTGTTTCTTGGATGATGGCACCTGTTTGCATAATGATCGTGACACCCCTCTCATGATCATAGGGTATGTCCTCTCTTCCGCCCTTGCCCTCGTTGGGATGTATCTCATATTCTTCGACCGAACGCAAAAAAAGCTCACCGAAGAGAATAAAGAGCTGGTTGACTCCCTTAAATCTGCAGCAAAGAACCAGACGCAAAAGGAAAAGTTCGACGCCTTCCTCGCAGGATTCACCGACGACGAGAAGCTAGTCCTGAAAGCCATTAAAGAGCAAGACGGCATCACCCAGGCAACGCTCCGCTTCCGAACTGGCATGTCTAAAGCCGGCCTTTCCCAAATGCTCAAATCAATGGAAAGCCGTGAACTCATTTCTAGAAAGCCAGAAGGAAAGACGAACAAGGTGTTTTTGAGGAAGAATTACTAACAATCTCGTGTTCCTCTCCATAAACTACGAAAGCTTTAAATACTATAACTAATTATAATATCTTATAGGTGATTATAATGTCCACAACAATCCAAATCTCAGATAGCATCAGGACAACATTAGAGCGCATGAAACTCTATCAGAAAGAGACCTATAATGAAGTCATTGCTCGGATGATCGAGGACAATACCGAACTTAATGAAAAAACAAAGCAAGATATTGAATCAGCAAGAAAACGAGTGAAAAAAGGACAGTTTGTTGCTATGAATGCTGTTGCAGCGAAATATGGTGTCTAGATGTATGTCATCGTTTGGGATACCATTGCGTTAAAAGAATTACATAAGTTAGAATTTTTAGTTGCAAAAAGAATTGTCAAGAAAGTAAAAGAACTCGAAATGAATCCTTTCGAGTATGATATATTAAAACTTAAGGGCTCGACTGACTTTCGTCTTCGAATAGGTGACTATCGGGTCATTTTTTCAATTGAAGGGAATATCATCTCGATTTTAAAGGTTGGCCACAGAAAGAATATTTACTAATAGCATGATTTGAGGCAAAACTAACACCTTCCTTATGCAATCATGCTGATATTTCCTAGCCAAGCGATACCTTTATATAATTGTAGGGGCAAAAAATGAGTAACAATGAGAAAAGAGGTTGTGGTGCTGTTTTTCTCCTTATTTCTAGTCCCCTTTGTCTCTGCTGGTATTGACGATGGCATCAATGAGATTGTGCATTATGCTGAGCAATACGAAGTCGGGAAGATTACCTATCTTCAGCTAGTGGTCCATGGCGGAGCAATAACCCAGAAGATCAATAACGAGCTTGGCCAAGAATATTCAGTTGAAGGGGATCATTCCCGCCGAGGACTATCAGAGGACGATGTTAAGAAGCTCTTTGGTGCGCCAACAGATAAGACCCGCTGGGTCTGGGTGATGAACGAAGATCGGGAAAAACGCCTTGATGAGAATCTTCCCACCTGGGAAAAACGCCTCTTCGATGGCAGGAAGATCGTTATCACCCTCAATGCCTGGCCTGCCATGATAGAACACAACGGTGAAGAAATCCTTTTCTATGAGGTGGACTTTGAAATTCGTTTCAAGTCCCATTACTCTTTTGATTTAGAAGGCATGCTTAAGGAAGTAACCTATAAGGCGATGCAATTCAGCGAGTCAGGTCAAGGCGGGGAAGAGCTCATGGATACTGCAATGGAATATGAGCGCTTTCTTCATGGCTATCTCGAGCAAAACAGCGATGACTGCAAGCAGGTCATGACGCAATTCTTTGATAAAGAGCATAAGAAGGAGCAGCAGAAGATTGTGAGGCATCGTGTCGTCGCATTTGAAGGGGACAACCTGCTCTTAGACATTGTCGCAGAAGCGTGCGAAAGCTGTGAATGGCCCCATGTGAATATGTGGTTTGACATCAAGCCCATTGGGAAAGATTTTGAACATCCAGAAGAACCTGATTCAGCGCCCGAACCTAAGAGCTTTGAGGACCAAAGCATTGACCAACTCGAATCTCAATTAGAAAGCGCTGTTAAGGGCATGGTGCAATTCATCAAGGAGAGTGATGCCGCCGGCAGATTTGGCGACATGAGACGAATGACAAATTATTTTTCCACCAT
>JBDRLS010000001.1:0-24141 GCA_043812875.1 Nanobdellota archaeon | reverse complement strand
AAGGTGATGAAATGTTTGTTAAACCGCTCTCTCGCAAACAAAAATGATAAACTTTAAATATCAATTGATAATTATACCTATCAAATGATCATTAAAACGTCCAATAAGCGGGATTTAGTATTGTCCTATTTTCTCACCTATCCAACGAGGGTGTTCCATCTGAGGGAGCTAGCTAGAGTGACAACAGTTTCCTTCCCTTGGACACGACAGATTGTTGATGAGCTGCACAAGCAAAAGCTCATAGTGAAGGAAAAAAAGGGGAACATCATATTAATAAAAGCCAATATCGACTCGCCTTCCTACAGGGTGTTAAAAAGATCGCACAACTTTATCAGTCTTCACCAATGTGGATTGGTAGATTTCCTGATTGATAAATATGTAAGACCCGAAGTGATAGTACTATTTGGGTCATTTGAGAAAGGTGAAGATGTTGAAAAGAGCGATATTGATATCGCAATTATTTCATTTAAAGAAATGAAGCTTGACGTAACGAAATACGAGAGATTACTGGAGAAAAGAATATCATTAAAGACATTCACAAGAAAACAGATTGAGAAGGATTTTTGGAACACCCTCGCCAATGGCACAACGTTATATGGATATTTAGAATTACCATGAAAACATTTGAAGCATTTATCAAAGAAATGAAAGTTAAAAAGGGATCTCCAGACCCGATAGAAGCACAATCCCTTTTCAAACAGTCTGAACAGAGATTATCTGATCTTATCATGCTCCCTTTATCCGACTCAAATGCTTCTTTCAGATTTGAGTCTGCCTATGAAGTTATGAGGGAGGCATTACAAGCATTTCTCGCCCTTAGAGGATTTAAACCGTATTCTCACGAAGCAATCTTTGTTTTTTGCAAAGAGCATGAGCTATTAAGCATGAGTGAATATATGAAAGGAAATCGTTACAGGGAGATACGAAATGATATAAATTATAGGGGAAAAACTGTCATAAAATCAGATGCTGAAGAAATCATCCTTTTTGTTCAAAACCTCACAAGAAATTTGAAAACAATATTTGATAACAAGATTAGCAAGAATGAAAGGTTAAGAAAGTCTGTTCCTTTAAAAAAACACCTATAAATTTATTAAGAAAGAGAAAAGATACAAGACAATGGTCGAAGACAGAATCTTCAACATCATTGCCCAAGAAGACGAGATCACGTGGCAGACCATGATCTATGACCTGGTCAAGAAGGAGGACATGGATCCTTGGGATATCAACATCTCCCTCCTCGCCAAGAAGTTCATCGAGATGCTCCGCAAGCTTACAGAGATGAACTTCCGCATCTCCGGCAAGATGGTCCTCGCTGCCGCCATCCTCCTCAAGCTGAAATCAGTGCGCCTCATCGGCTCAGACCTCGACGAATTGGACAGGATCATCAGCTCCAGCGAATCCACAGAAGAGGACTTCTACGATGAGATCGAGGCTGCGGTCGCGAAGCGGGACAAGGATGATCCGCAGAATTTCCAGCTTGTCCCGAAGACTCCTCAGCCGAGAAAGCGGAAAGTATCTGTTTATGACCTCCTCGATGCCCTGCAAAAAGCGGTTGAGGTCAAGCGCAGGCGGGTCATCGACTCCATCCCGGCTGCGCCGGAAGTCACGGTGCCGAAAAAGACCGTCAACATCACTGAGATGATCATCAAGGTCTATGGCCAGATTGTTTCCTATTTCAACGAAAAGCGCCTCACAAAGCTCACCTTTGAGCAGCTGATCCCTTCATCCTCAAAAGCGGATAAGGTCCAGACATTCATCCCTCTGCTTCACCTCACGAACCAGCGCAAGATCGATCTCGAGCAGGAAATCCCGTTCGGGGAAATCGAGATATTCTTGAGAAGAGTCTCAGAGGAAGCAGTGAAGCCGGACCCGAACAAGATTGTGCCATCTTAACAGAATAAAGGGAGTCCTCCCCTTCCAGATTTCAGCTTTTAAAGCAAAACCCTTATAAATGCCTCCGTCCATCTCTTGATAGAGGGGGAATCATGCCTAAAGACATACTGATATTTACTGGAAATGCACATCCTGAGCTTGCTCAAAACATAGCATCCCATCTGGGCATTGGTCTTGGAAAGCTTGAGGTGAAGCAATTTGCAGATGGCGAGACATATGTAAAGCTTGGCGAGACCGTGAGGGGGAAAGATGTCTATATCATCCAGCCGACCTGCAGGCCTGCGAACCAGCATATCATGGAACTGCTCATCATCATCGATGCCCTGAGACGGTCCTCGGCAGGGATGATCCGGGCGGTCATCCCCTGGTATGGCTATTCAAGGCAGGACAGGCAGGCAGCATCGAGAGAGCCTATCACGGCAAAGCTCGTCGCGAACATGCTCTCCGCTGCAGGAGTTGACCATGTCCTCACCGTCGACCTCCATAGCGGGCAGACGCAAGGCTTCTTTGACAGCCCCTTGGATCATATTTATGCTTTGCCCATGCTTGCGAAGCATATCAAGAAAAAAGAGCTCAAGGACATGGTCATCGTCTCCCCGGATGTCGGCGGCTCGAAGAAGGCAGCGAAGTTCTCTGACTGCCTCGGCCTGAGGAGCGAGATAGCAGTGATCCACAAGCGCCGCCCCGAACATAATGTCGCAGAATCCAATGTCCTCATCGGCGATGTCAAGGACAAGCATGTCATCATCGTCGATGACCTCATCGATACTGGAGGCACCATTGTCCAAGCGGTTAACCTTTGCAAGAAACAGGGAGCAAAGGATATATACGTCTGCGCGACCCATGCAGTCTTTTCCCATCCATGCATCGATCGCCTGAAAGATTTGCCGATAAAAGAGGTTATCGTGACTGATTCCATACCCCTTCCGGTGAGCAAGCAGTTTCCATCGCTGGTTCAGCTTTCCATTGCCCCTCTTATCGCAGAGGCGATCAGAAGGATCCACGAGGAGACCTCTTTAACACCATTATCAGAAACAGGTGAGAATCATGATGGATGAGCAGAAATTACAGGAAACCTATCTCCAATACCAAATGATTGAGCAACAGCTGAAACAGATGCAGGAGCAGATCCAGATCATTGACAAGAAGATCGAGGAAGCCGAAGGCTTGATGATAACTCTTGAAGAGATGAAAGACACGAAGCCTGGCCAGAATGTCCTCATCCCGATGAGCAATGGCATCTTTATCAGGGGAAAGTTCATCTCCGCAGCAGACCTCTTGGTGAATGTCGGCTCAGGCGTCGTGGTCGAGAAGACCATGCCTGAGGTGAATGGCCTCATCAAGGAGCAGATCACTGAGCTCCAGAACATTAGGATGAAGGCTATTACAGAATTTGAAAAGATCCTGCAGGAGTACAGCAATCTCGAACAGCAGCTAAAGACATTAGTGAAGTGACATGTTCAGATTTCTAAGAGATAAACTCAAGAAAGGCCTTAACGTCTTCTCGAAGAAGGTTGAGGAAGAGTTAGAGCCTGTTGAAGAACCAGCTGTCCTCGTCCCGATCCCTGAGCAAAAGCCCGGACCTGAAATAGTCAAAGAGAGACCTGTTAAGGAACATCACAAAGAGGAGCCGGAGGCAAGAGAACCTGCAAAGAAAGAACCGACTCCTGTTGTAACATCTTCAAAAGAAGAGAGGGGGAAGGAAGAACCAGCAGAACCCCGGCCAGCTCCCGAAGTTGAGGAGAAGATAGAAGATCCTGAACAAGCTGGACAGCCGAAGGAAGAAATCAAAGAGCAAAAGCCGAAGAAGCGCTTCCTGGGCATCTTCGGCAGGAAGGAAAGGGACAAGAGCGAGGAGGAAGAGTCTAAGCATTCGGTCATCTCTGCCATCTCAAAGCCATTCACCACAGCAAAGATTTCAGCTGAGAAGTTCGACAGCCTGTTCTGGGATTTAGAAGTGATGCTCCTCGAGAACAATGTTGCCGTCGAAGCTGTTGAGCATATCAAGGAAAAGCTCAAGGAAGACCTTGTTGACAAGCCTTTGAGACGAGGCCATCTCAGCGAGGCTATCACAAGCTCGCTGAAAGAATCCATCCAATCCTTATTCGATGTTGAGCAGATCGACCTCATCCAGAAGATCAAGGAAAAAAAGCCGTATGTGATCTGCCTCATCGGCGTCAACGGCGCAGGAAAGACCACGACCATCGCCAAGATCGTCCACTACCTGAAGAGCTATCATCTCAGCTCAGTCATCGCTGCTTCAGACACATTCCGCGCAGCCTCTTTGGAGCAGCTCCAGCAGCATGCCGACAATCTAGGCGTCAAGCTCATCAAGCATGACTACGGCTCTGATCCAGCTGCCGTGGCCTTTGACGCCATTGAGCATGCCAAGGCCAAGAACAAGGATGTCGTGCTCATAGACACCGCGGGAAGGCAGCACTCCAACACAAATCTCATGGCAGAGCTCAAGAAGGTCATCAAGGTGTCAAAACCAGATCTCAAGATCTTTGTAGGAGACTCTCTGACAGGGAACGACTGCGTCGAGCAGGCAAGGGAATTCCATGATGCTGTGGGGGTCGACGGCATCGTCCTCTCCAAGGTTGACGTGGACGAGAAGGGCGGCGCTGCGATCTCAGTTTCTTATATCACCAAAAAGCCGATTCTTTTCATCGGCACGGGACAAGACTATGGGGATCTTGATGCATTCGATCCAAGAAAGGTATTGGAAACACTCGGCTTTACTTGAAGAACCTCACTTTCCCCTCGAACGCGACCCCTTTCTTCAGCTCGACTGGACGCCAAGTATCAAGGACGAGTTCAGCGCCCAACCACTCCGCGAGCTCGCCAGGATTGCCGATTGTGGCCGATAATCCAAGGAACTGCACTTCCTTGATCTTCTCCTTCAAGATGGTGATCAAAATCTCGAGTGTCGGCCCTCTCCTTGGGTCATTCAACAGGTGGATCTCATCTACAACAACAAGTCCGATATATCTCAGCCACGGCGCCTTATGCCGCGTCAAGGAATCTAGCTTCTCAGAGGTCGTGATGATCAGGTCGTAGTCTGCGAGGTAGGGATCGGAAGAATCCAGCTCCCCTATAGACAGCGCGATCTTGAAAAATTCATCATAACGCTTCTTGAACTGCTTATATTTCTCCAAAGCCAGGGATTTCAGCGGCACGATATACACCACTTTCCGTCGCTGCTCTGCGATCATTCGAATGGCGGCAAGCTCTGCTATGAAGGTCTTCCCTG
The DNA here is from genome assembly GCA_043812875.1 of Nanobdellota archaeon. GTDB lineage: Archaea > Nanobdellota > Nanobdellia > Woesearchaeales > JAHIVG01 > JBDRLS01. The sequence goes on along the minus strand of JBDRLS010000001.1, from coordinate 18,992 downwards.
AAGCGGTGGGAGTGCAGACAAGGATGCTCTGTCCAGAAAACAGCCCGGCGCCTATCGCCTTCTCCTGCGCTGGCCGAAGAGTGACGACTTCAGAAGATAGTTTCAGGAAGATGTCTCTCGGCAGCTTCTTGCTTAACTCAGCGAATTCCATGGTGAGGAAGAATGAAGCGCTCTTTTTAAGGTTTGGGGAGAAACATTAATATATCACGAACAAAACGATTGCACTATGGGATTTTTCCTCTTTGACCTGCTGGGGAAGCTCTTCGGGCTTATCTTTCCGAAGAATGCACTGCAGAGAGAAGTCAAAGGAGATCGTCATGACCTTGATCAGATGAAGAATATTGAGAAAGACAAGGAAAAAGCTTTGCACAATGAGCAAAAAGCCGCCATTGACCTCAGAGGGAAAGCCCGCCGTCTTGAGGCCTATCTGAGAAAGGTTCCTCAAGAAGATTTTGATATCAAGAACATTGAAACCATGATCGGGAAGTTGAAAGAGGCAGAGATGGAACAGAAGACAAAAGTGTTAGGCATGAGAATCAAAAGCATTTATTATGATCATTGGACTCCGGTCATCAGACATCTCCTGCCCTTGGCAAAGAATAACAGGAAACTGAAGAAATACCTGGAAGATATCAACAATGATTTCAAGAGGATCATGAAAAACCTCAACATCATCCATGAAGACGCGATGAAGCTCACCGATCTCGCTGCAAAACAATATGAGGAAGAAAAGAAAGAAGCAGCTTAAAACAAACTTTCCCCAGTCATCTCCTTGGGTTTCTTGATGTCTAATAATTTGAGAACAGTGGCAGCCACATCCTTCTGCCCCTTTCCTTCTTTTAATTTTATTTTTTTCAGCTGTTCATAGTTTGATATGAGCGTGCAGAGAACCGGATTCAATCCGTGGGAAGGATCCACCACTCCATCCTTATAGAACATGTGGTCTGCATTCCCATGGTCTGCCATCAATAAGATTACATAACCTTCTTTCAATGCTTTCTTGACCACTTCACCTGAGCATTTGTCAACGACTTCGCAGGCGCTGACAACGGCCTTAAAAACTCCTGAATGGCCCACTAAGTCTGGATTTGCATAATTCACTAGGATGAACTCATATTTTCCAATTTTTGGGAGCAAGGTCTCATTGATCTCTTTTGCGCTCATCTCGGGTTGCATATCATAACTTTGTACTTTTGGAGAATGCACCATGATCCTATCTTCTCCTTCGTAGGGAGGTTCTATTTGTGAATTGAAGAAGAAGGTTACATGTGCATATTTTTCAGTCTCAGCAATCCTTAATTGACTCATTCCATGTTCAGAAAGCGTCTGTCCGAGGTTATTTTTTACTTTTTGTTGAGGAAAGGCGATAGGCAATGTCCAATTGGAGTCATACCCGCACATGCAGACGTAATGAATGTCTATCTTCTGAGAGGGTTTCCATGGACAATAGGCGAGATGATTCATCATTGCAGTTATCTGTCTTGCTCTGTCAGACCGAAAACTATACCAAATGAAAGAATCATCATCTTTGACCAGAGCCAAAGGACTATTTGTCTCATCGACGATAGCAGTCGCTTGCACATAATAATCAGTCTTATCTCCTCGCTTGTAAGCCATCTCAATAGCTTCCTTGGCAGATTTCGCTTTAAATCCTGAACCATCGATCATGACATCATATTGCTTCCTTGTCCTGTCCCAGTTCGTATCACGGTCCATGCCATAATAACGACCGATCACAGAGACGATCTTGCCGATGCCTAACTTTTTCATATAGGCCTCGGTCTTCTGGACGAGGGGGAGCGCTGATTTCTCCGGCATGTCTCTCCCGTCTAAGCATAAGTGTAAAAAAACCCGGTCGAAGTTGAGCTTCTTGCATAGATCGAGGATGGCCAGCATATGCTTGTAGTCAGCGTGCACCCCTTCTGTTGAGAAAAGGCCGTTGAGATGCAGGTTTGAATTTTTCTTTTTACAATGCTCAATTGCTGATATCAATTCCTTGTTCTTGAAGAATGACCCGTCATTGATAGCCCGATTAATCAATTCATACGGCTGCCACACGATACGTCCAGCACCGATGGTCAGATGCCCGACTTCAGACCCGCCTTGGACACCCTCTGGATTCCCTACAGCATTCCCCGTGCATTGCAACACCGTCGTCGGGAAATGCTTTGTATAGAAATCATGGTTCGGCGTCTTTGCATGGAAGATGGCATTCCCTTTATCGTGTTTCCCGTGCCCCCATCCATCCCTTATGATGAGCATGACTTTCATGGTCAGAAGTTGAAATCCTTCCCGGCGAACCGTGCAGCTCCTCCGAGTTTTTCGTTGATGCGAAGCAGTTCATTATATTTTGCCGTCCGTTCGGCGCGGGCTGGCGCACAGAACTTGCTTTGGCCTGCGTTAAGGCCAACGGCGAGATCGGCAATAAAGCTATCCTCTGTTTCGCCGCTTCGGTTGGAGACCTGGATGCCCCATCCTTGTTCTTGAGCCATTTTTGTTGCTGATATCGTTTCTGTGACCGTGCCTATCTGATTTACCTTGACCAGAAGTGCATTTACCGCATTTTTCTCAATAGCCTCTTGAATAATCTTTGGATTGGTGACGAGAAGATCATCTCCCATGACCTGCACTTTATTACCGAGCGCTGAGGTGAGCTGTATCCAGCCTTGCCAATCATTCTCTTCCATTCCATCTTCGATGGAGACAACAGGATAGGCACTGATCAGGTCCTTATAATAATCTACCAACTCTCCTGAGGTGAATTTTTGATCCTCAATCTGGTAAACACCATCCTTAAAAAACTCACTGGATGCTGCATCAATCGCCAGTTTAATCTTGCCCCCATATCCCGCTTCATCAATTGCATCTAGCATAAAATCTAATCGTTCTTGAAAAGTTAATTCTGGAACAAAGCCGCCTTCATCTCCCAGCAAGGTTCCTCTTGCGCCAAATCGCATTTTAAAGAGCTTCTTGAGCATATGATAACTTTCCACACCTGCACGAAGTGCATCTGGATAATTATCAAAGTTGACAGGTACGAATAGGTGTTCCTGGATATCATGTTCCCTCCCTGCATGTCTACCCCCGTTCATGACATTCATGAATGTAAGAGGGATAGACACTCTCTTGGTGTTTGCAAGTGCAGCAATATGCTGGAACGGGCTCTTCTGCTGCCCATACGCTCCCGCCTTGCAGACCGCCATTGAGACAGCCAGCATGGCATTCGCCCCGAGCCGTGATTTATTCTCTGTCCCGTCAGGGTCGATCATGGCCTTATCGATCATTTCCTGCTCCTTGCAGTCCATGCCCTTGATCTTCTCTGCGATCTCTCCATTGGCATTGTGGACAGCCTTGAGAACACCTTTTCCGTTGAATCGCCCATCGTTGTCCCGAAGCTCAAGCGCTTCCTTGCTGCCTGTCGACGCCCCGCTGGGCACAATCGCCCTGGTCACCAGGTCAGGGGTGTGGAGTTCGACTTCCACTGTTGGATTGCCTCGGGAGTCGAGGACTTCTCTTGCCTTGATGGCTTCGATTATGGTTCGCATAGTATCACCCGATGTAGTTTGTCTCTTTAGGGATGAGGCTCCTCAGCCTTTTTTGGAGCGGCATATCATCTTGCAGCTCGCTTTCGATCTCCTTGATGTCTTGGTCAAGGGAATGGAAGGTGAGAGGAAAGGAATAGCGTTTCTTTAAGACCTTCAAAAGTGCCTTTGCGCCGCGAAGGCCAAGATAGAGTGGATGACCCAGAGTCTCGGCAAGGAGAGCGACTGCTGCAATTTTCCGTTTTTCCGCAAGCCCGACCAATAGACCGGTGACGCCGACGATCGGGCCGACGACGCCATAGATGTCGTTCTGGAGAGGCAGGCCATTCTTGAAGGATCTGATGACCGCCTTTTTGTTGCCGGTGATGTAGACTTTTGGTTCTTTGGGAAGTTGAGGCAATCCGATGCCGCCTAGGGTGATGATCTCCTTGCAGTTCATCTCCTGGAGGAGATCAAGAAGGGTTTCACAGAAGGTATAGCATGAGGACTCGTCCACTGGCTGGGTATTGCCGACGAGGAATAGGATGTCTTGACCTTTGGTCTTATGGGAATAGAGTTCTAATGCAGGAAGCTCGACGAGGTTGTGCTCATTGACGAACACGGTATTGGGCATGGCTGTTGAGAAAAAGCCGGCATATCTCTTTGCACCCACCTGATCAACGAGATAATCTACCGCAACCTTGCCGACATTGCCGATGCCAGGAAGGCCTTCAATAAGAACTGGATGAGAGAGTTTTTCTTTGCTGAACGTTTTGACATCCCAATGCATATTGCCAAAGAACAAGGACGGGCTTTTATACTTTATGATTGAAGGAGCCCTTTTGCCTTCCTGCCATCCTGCTTGACTATCCTCCGGTATCGTGCATATTTGTCCTCGGGAGAATATTTTGGAGGGATGGGAACAACGGCCTTTCCGCCGCAGGCGCAGTCTTCATTCAGCGTATAGGCTTTGCATGACGTGCATCTCTTGAGAAGTTTCATTTTTCGACGCGGTTGAAGGAAAACGTCCCGCCTGCTATCTCAATGGATTCCTGGACAGCTTCATTGAAGGCCTTGAGGTTTTTTTCCGCCACCTTGTAGTTCTCTTCCGTTAACATGATCTGGAACTTTCCTCCCCCTAGGTATTTCACCTTGCTCTGGGGCACGGTTGCCTGGCCTTTCTTGATGGAGGAGCGGATGACCTCAACGCCATTGGATGCATAAGAGCTCAGGGAGAACTTTCCTCCGATAGTTACTTGCTCTGGCTTGATGCGCAGATGAATCATCTCTTGGAGCTCCTTGAGGATCGCCGCAGGGAACGTGAGTTTCTTGAGAAGTTCAGCGTCGGTGTTTGCATCATAGAATGAGTCATACAGAAGGTCATAGGAAGCAAAGACCTTTGGAGCGATCGCCTTGTAGACCTCTTTAACATCCATCTTGTGTTTTGTGCAAACCTGTTCAAGGATCTTTTCCGCGATCTGCTCCTGCTTGAGCTCATTGATCTTGCTCCTATGCTGCATCTCGGTGACGCGGCGGAGAGAGAGGTCGATATAATTGCGTTCCTTGGTGATTCTCAGGACCTTGCAGACGATGACCTTTCCTTCCTTGACAAAATCCCTTATATTGCGGATACGCCCAGGAGCGACCTCAGATATATGGATCAAGCCTGTTTCATCATACTCATTGAGCTTGACAAATACAGAACTGTGCTGCACCTTTTGCACGGTGCAGAGCACCAATTCTCCTTCCTCCGGTAGTCCGGTTTTCTGTCGGAGCATTCTTACTCAAGAACTTCCAGTACTCTTGCCTTTATGCGGGATTTACCGCCTGTGGTCTCGACAAGGCCCTTGCTGCAGACGAGGCATTTCACGTTCGTCGATGTCTTGCCGAAGGTGATCTGTTCGTTTTTACACTTTGGACATCTGATTTTTATGAACTTGGAGCTTGGTTGTTTCATAGGGATCACGTAAATTCTACTCGCTTGGCACGGACGCCTTGGGATTGGACATGCATTTTCTTGCAGGTCTTGCACTCATAGCGGAGATCGGTCTTCTTGGTTGCTTTCTTGCCGGTCATCTTGAACTTGGTGACTGCAGGCTTAGAATATCGTCCGAGATTGCCGAATCCTCTGGCGCGCCCGCGGAGCCTTGCCCTGATCTTTGAGCCATAGCTCAGGCTGGAGGCGCTTTTCTTCTTGTTCTGGCTCACTTTATGATCTGAATGCTTCTTGCAGTGCGGACAGAGGCGTTTGATGATCTTTGGCTTCTTCATGGCCTTGAGGAAACTTGGGGTATTTAAAAATCTTTCTCCTTGAGCAAGGAGGAATCCCCTCTTATACGAGATGGAAGATTAATGCCTCTGACCGATTACGACCAGGATCAAGCAGCACTTCATAGATCACATATGTTCGAATTTTAAGCTCAAGTTCTGCATGGTGATAGTTCTCAGAATCCACAACCCCTCGTTCTTCAAGAACAAAATTGTTTTGAAGGGTTAAAGAGGGTGTATTTTCAGCATCAAGACCAAAAAGATAGCTGGTGACATAAATAGGGGTACCCTGTTCCAAGAGGTCATAGATTTTCTGCACCGTTTGATTGATTTCCTCCAAAGTCCCGAGCCGAGGATACCCTAAGACCTTTCTATTGCCATAATATTCAATGAATGGCGCATTATCATTTTCAATGATGAATGCATCAGGTTCGGTTAGTCGGGAAATTTCCAGACCATACTCCTTCGGCCCTGAATAGTCATGTCGGTAGGAAACAACAGGCCATATAGATACGAGCATACCTCCGATCAAGAGTAGGAGGATAAGCGAGGAGACCAGGAGATGTTTCCTTCTGAAGGGCGCGAAGGCATACGAGCTGAGGATGCAGATGGGAAGGAGCGCCAGAAGGAAGAATCGCAATGAGGAGACTCGGCTAAGGATGAATGGAAGTGAGGTTGAGAAGACCCAAAAAAGCAGAAATGAAAGGGTATACCATTGCTTGTGAAGGATGAGAAACCCAATCCCGATAAGAGCGGGAATAAAAATCCATAGAGAAATTGCTTGGAAGAAAAGATGTATTGAAGCGATAATATGGGAGACTATCCCCGTGTCTGGAAGAAGGTCTGACTCAGCGATGACGAAGAGAAAACGATTGAAGAATGATCCGAAGATGATTATGAGTGAGGGCATGGAGAAAAGAATAAGGACGGACCATGGCTTTTTTTGCAGGTCTGAGAGGGATTTTAGGGGGAAAAGAAACATAAAAAAAAGAGGACAGAAGAGAAGTATGGTGTCTGCTCGAATGAGCAGCGAAAAAGCGAAAGACAACCCTCCTAAAATCATCCACCATACTGGTTTTGACAATCCCTGCTGAAAAAGATAAAAAGCCATCAACCCAAAAAAAAGGGCTGGGCTGTGGCTTTTTGCATAGGTGCTGACTGAGAGGAACACGGGAGTAAAGGCGAAAAGAAGAGCTGCGCTGAAAGGAAGAAAAATACTCTTGGTATACATTTTGACAATGAGATAAAAAAGAGGGATCAGCAAGGATGCAAAGAATATGGTCATGATAGTGAGTGCTTCTCCTGCCTGCGTCGCGCCAAAAAGCCTCGAGATCTGAAAGGAGATAACAGAAAGGAGCACCAAGCCATAGCGGCCATTCACCGTCGGCTTCAGATGACCCTCCTCAACTGATGACTCAGTTGCAAAGGCAAGCTGCACAGAATCATGATGGAACAGTCCATCATTGGAGAGCATTACTCGAAGGAGAAAAGGGATCAAGAAGAGGAGTAACAAGATGATCACTTTATTTCGTTTCATGTCAAACCCATAGAACAATACCTATTTGAAGGTTTCTAGTCGCCTTTTATCTCCTCAGCTCGCCCTCTATCCACAAGGACATTGGCGACCTCAGAGGGTAGGGAGGCGATCTCTTCAGCCTCAAAGGGGCCATGACTGGTGAGATCCTCCCCGACAAAGCTGGGGACAGGCTTGAGAAAACGGACAGTGACAGGCCCATCGGAAGTCGCTTCACTCTTCAGTCCCACCGAGGGCAGGGACGCCGGCGCAGGAAGGGGATCAGGATGGTGTTTCGGGGCGCTTGAAGTGCCGGCCTCAGTTCGAGCTGAGAATAGCGACTGCAAGGCCTGCTTTCTTCCCATGTTAAGAGTGGCCACGAGGTCATGATAGAGCTGCTGCTCATTGGGCAGGAGCACGCTGGTATCGATGACATGTGATCCTGTGCGGCTCTTGTTGAGCGCCATGAAGAAGATCTTCTTCTCGCGGCGGTCATAGAACTCCCGGAGGATCTTCTGGATATTTGCGAGCTGCTTCTGTGTTTTCTCTATTTCCTCGTCAGAGAACAGGTCTGAGCGCTGCTGATTCATGACCTGATTTTTTTCCTGGATGTACTGTTGGACATCATCATAGAAGCGCTCACTCAGCTTCTGAAGCTCTTCTCTGCTTTTCTCTCTGCGAAGCAGCTCGAAGAGTGTTTCATAAGTGATCGCGATTTCTTCAGCCATGGTTCCCCTGTATAAAGAAGCCGTCCCAGGTATTAAAGGCTTTCGAAGGGTTTGAGGGAAATCTTCAGAAGGATGTTCATTATTGCCCGATTTGCAGAGGATTGTACAGCTATCTGTCACGTTGGGGAAGGGTGGATGGCCGAAATGGGGTTGACCCCGCTCATTCCTGCGTAACCCTTAAGAACCTGCCTTTATCTCAAGGAGGTATGACAACCCTTCATTTCGAGAATCTGATGTTTGCCCTAACAGATGACGAGCTTTCCATCCGCTTCATGAAGGTCTTCCGCTGTGCCATCCCCATGGATGAGGTGAAGAAAGCAGGCCTCGAAAAGGTGGAAAAGCATGCGATAACGCTCTCATCCCCCAAGCGTTTCGACTTCCTTCTCGCGAACGCATTTAAGAATCTTGTGAACACTGTCAATAGCAAGCCTGCCATGTACATCCATCGTGGATCTGGGATCCCCTTGATCGGCAACCGGACATTTGGCATCATCGACCGCGGCTCAAGCCTTGTTGAGGTCAAGCCCATGAGCGGATGCAATGTCGAGTGCATCTATTGCTCTGTCAACCAAGACAGTCGGAGCAATGATTTTGTCGTCGAGGCAGACTACCTTGTGGAAGAATTTGAAAAGCTCGCTGCCTTCAAGGATTGCCCATTGGAGGCCCATATCGGCACCCAGGGAGAGCCCCTGCTTTATAGCGACTTGGTGAGGTTGGTGAGAGGACTGAGCAGTGTTCCACAAGTCAAAACGATCTCCATGGACACCTCGGCCATCATGCTGTCAATAAAACTCATCGATGAGCTTGTGGAAGCGGGCATGGACCAGTTCAACATCTCCCTTAATGCGGTTGATAAGAAGATCGCGGATCGGATGGCAGGCATTCCCTATCCTGTTGATCACGTCATGAAGATGTGCAGGCATATCGCGTCGAAAGCTGATATCACCCTGGCGCCCGTGCTTCTCCAAGGGCATAATGAGGATCAGATAGCAAAGATCGTCCGATTTGCCAAGACCCTTCCTCAGACACACACAGTGCGGGTGGGCGTGCAGAACTTCCTCAGCTACCGTTTCGGCCGGAATCCAGCAAAAGAGATCGCTTGGGAGGAATTCTATGCCTTTCTGAAAAAGCTGGAAAAACAGGAGGATATGAAGCTTGTATGGGATGCTGCTGATTTTCATATCTCAAAGACAAAGCCCCTCCCTAAGCCATTCAAGAAAGGCGAGCTCGTTGAAGCGCAGATTGTCTGCCCGGGAAGGATGCAGGGAGAGATGATTGCTGTGGCCAAGGATCGCACTATCTCCATCCCCGATTGTACTGCGAAGAAAGGCATGGTAAAAGTTAGTATCCAAAGTGCAAAGCATAATCTGTTTCTGGGAAAAATATAGAAAAAGGAAAAAAAAATAAATTAGTTCAACCGGCTCTAAATTGTGTCGTCACCCGTATCGTCGACAACTTCTTCGTCGACAACTTCAGGTTCTTCCATCACAACAGGAACACCGACAGAGACGTCGCTCAAGGTTGTACCTGTGACGTCAACTTCGTCGCCCACAAGCTTTGTCGCCCAATCCTTATAGTTGGTCAGGACGATCGCTGCTCTTCGGGTGTCCATGGCGCTGTAGCCTGCGACTAACATTGCAACGTTGCCGTTGTCATGTTCCCATAGCTTGATCTTTGCATGACCAGCTTGGAAGTCTTTGGCACAGGGCTCGGGGTTGGCCATCAGGTTCTTTGCTGCGCTGTTCACGCAGGGACCGCCGACAACGAGGGTGTTCTGGGCGCGGACATCAGCCAATTCAGAATCCAGCTTCACAGCGCTGACGGGAATATCGACAACCTCTTGCGAAGTCACGCCGCCAGTTCCTGTTGAGCCAGATGTTGTTGAGCCGCTCGTCACGAAGAACGCTGCGGTGATCTGATCATCCGGATAGGTGATCTTTACCTTTTGCTGTCCGGATGACGGCTGGTCCCATTCCATGAACATACCATAGCGGGCACTGTAACCCTTGTAGGTATCAGTGTCTCCATCCTTTATACCTGATGGAAACGTGCTTATGTTGATGTCCAAGTTGGTGTCGATGTAGCCCTCAACAGAGTGTACTTGCACTTTGCTGCCAGTGGCGTCCCAGTAGAACTGGTGCCAGGTCAAGTCTCGAGCCACGCTTGAGTTCTCAACATCCTCGCTCTCGATGGTGATGTTGACATAGTGTACGGTATTTCCTGGAGCCATGACATCATTGAAGCTGATCTTTGCTCCAAGCTCGGTATAGACATACGCGCACCCATCGGTGACGGAAACAGTTGATGCGCTGTCTCCATCTCCCTGGACTGTATAGTCGTGGCCGCCGAGGCGTAGGGTTCCTGTACCGGATCCATCGTAGCTGATTTCATGGGTCTCCTTGCTGAACATGTCCTTGATCTTATAGACATCATCAGCATTGTTGGTGCCCGAGAATTTCACGATGTAGCCATAGCCATACTCAGTCTGGTCGCAGATGATACCGTACTTAGCGTCCTCTGTGAGGTTGACTGTTGAGTTCGTATCGATATGTCTCCTTGTGCTGCCAGACAACTCACCCAGGAACACTGAGGTGTTGCTTGCATCATAGGAGATGATATCCATGCCGAGCTCATTGCCGTCCTTGTTCTTGAACTTCACACGGTAGGCATTGCTTCCTGCTGGATCGAACGAGATGGTTTCGGTGTTTCCGATCTGGAGACCGCCGAACTCAAAGTCGAATCCATTCAAGAACATCTGGCCTGATGCGTCTTCCTCTGACTCCGCAGCTTGAGAGAGTGTCTCGCCTTCTCCGACAAACAAGTTGGTGTCAGGGGTATAGTTCACTTCAAGTGAGCTGATGGTCACATCAGCTCCATGAGCAATGCCGGCATCGCTCGTTGAGATGATATTGGCCTTGACGTTGTCGAGGCTCTTGCCGTTCACCTTGATAGTCGCCAAGACTCCGGAGGTGCTTGTGTTCGCGTCCTCAATCTCGACCTTGTCAGCGCCGATATAGAACTCTACCTTATCGCCATTGCCCTGCTCAGCCAGATTCTGGGGCAGAAGCGTTTTCACGCCAAGGTCCGTGCCATCATTCAAGCGATGGGTTTCAGATTCAGCCAAGGCATTGGTCGTCTCGCTGTTCACGATGAATCGTGCAGTGGTTGAGCCGATGTAGTCAGCAGTGATGTCATACTCCTTGTCGCCAAGGGTGACAACGCGCCTTTCACCTTCTTCCATGGTGATTGTCCTTGCACCGCCCATCAATGTTAACTTGATGTTATTAGCAGCGGTGTGGTCAGCCTTCTGGATGGTGAACTCCTTGCCGAGCAAGGTTACCTTCTTGTCTCGGATGTCTTCGAGGTAGCCGCTGCTTCCCGTGTTGTGGTCTGACTTCAACGCAGGGGTGAATTGGGTGACATACTTATATGCCATCTCATTCGAGTTGAACTTCACCTGAGGCGCAGGAATATCATCCGCAGTCTCATCGTTCGGGTCTGTGGTATACCAGACCTTACCGCTGGTCGCTTCAGGCAGGGTGATGGTCTGCACAACCGTTGATGTCCCAAACTCATTGGTGAAGGTTGAATCCTTCAATGCTTCAAGATCAGAACTGGTCAACGAGGTGATACCCGTATCCCGAAGGGATTCGCTCAGTTCGAGCTTGTTGGTCGAGCGCTCGATCTTCTTTGAGTCGCCCTGGACAACGATCTCGTCAGCGCCGCCAGATGAGACAGGGACATTCCTGACAGCGGCCGCTTGGAGCGCGCCCATAATATTGGTCATGCCGACGACGTCGCTTGATGCGGCGTTCACGCCAACAACAAGAACACCGTTGAAGGAACCGTCTGCTCCGATGAACATCGGGTTAGGGTAATCCTTCAAATCTGCAGCTAGTGCACCCATCATGGTGGCGCCCAACATGGCACCGCCCGTTCCGAGCGCAACAATCTTTTGTATTGCCTTACGCACTTTCATATTAAAACACCTCCGTGTTTTCTGGGCTATCATTCCTTTTGATGCCGAGAGGGCATCGCTACTTCATCGCTCTATAAAAGCCTTCCGGTGCTCATAGCCAGGCTATGGCACCAAGCCTTTATGACACTATTGTTCGCATCAATAGTCCCAACCTCATTTATAAAAGTTTCGTAAACCTCGACGATATGATAGGGTATGATAGTCTTAAAAGCCAGGGAAACGATCGAATTCTTAAGAATCAGCAAGTTATCACTTTATGAGTACGAAGCATTGAAATGGGGACTCCTTTATAAACCCCCTGTTTTTAGCCGCACCTGAAGAGCAAGAATGTGCCATGCAATTTGTCGTCGGCACGGTCATGTAAAATACAGTGCTCCTGGGCATAGGACAAGACGCCGGGGATCGAGCCGAACCCTTGGAGCGGCCGAAGGACAAGCCAAGGACAGCTCGCATCCCCTATCACTCCTAAGCTTTCCTCGACGCTGGCAAGGCCTGCGATGTAGCGCATGTGGTTCGTATCCACTATCCCCCTGCAGAGCGGAACGTGTTGCTGAAGGGATATCAAGGTTGCCGTGTCATCATTCCCGAAAACAGGGCCATCGATAGGTGATATGATGCGTCGAGTTTCCCAGGGCACGAAGTCAAAGCTCCAGAGATGATGGATGGGGATAGCAGAGAGGGCAATGATGATCACCAGAAGAAGGAAGAAGGCCTGACGAAACCGTTGCACTATCCCTGATATAGATGCTCCGGCTAGGATCGCAAGAAAGGGCATGGCCAGGACAAAGTAGAACGAAAAGATCCTGTTCAGCATCACTAAAAAAAGGATATAAGCCGCGGCGGGTACTGCGAAGAGGAGGAGGCGTTTTCGTTTTTGATGAAGAAATGCGAGAAGGGCGCCGATGAAGAGCGGAGCATTGTTCAGGAGGACATTCCCCAATACTGAAAAGGAATTGCTTGTTCCCCCCGGTTTAAGGAGGTGATAGCGTACCACCGGATCGATGAATGATGCCCCATTGACGGCCACGAGGATGATGAAGGGGAGGATATAGCTTGCCCCGAAGCCGGCCGCCGCATGCCAGCCCGCGTTCTCCTTCCGATGCTTAATATAATATAGGGAAAGGATGATGACAGCAGGGATGAGTGCATAGCTTCTGGTGAGTGCCGCGAAGCCAAGAGCGATGCCTCCAAAGAATATCTTCCGCCGAGTCAGGAGATACAAGCCTAGCATGGTTAGAAACATCGCTTCGATGACACCGACACCGTATGTTGCCTGGAGAAGGACTGATTGGCTCGTGAAGAAGAGAAGGCTTCCGATGAGTCCGGCTCTCTGCCCAAACCTTTTAGCGAGAAGGAACACCAGAACCCCGGTCCAGAGTGTCGAGAGGAAGGGGATGAGCTTATAGCCGAGAAGAGTAGCCTCGAGCCACGACGGAATGAGATAGAAAAGCAGCTGCATAGGCGGGTGGGCGAAGAAAAAATCCCTGTAAGGAAGGATGCCTTGGCTGAGCTGTTTGCTTGCCGCATAATAGATCCATTCATCCCCTGGCTCGAGATGAGTCAACCCCGGCAGTTCCACGATGGCGAACGCGAGGATGATGAGTCCAAGGATGATCCAAGGCCTCATCGCTTCCACCATAGGAAGATGATGACCGCGATGCTGAGGAGGGTGATGATGGCGCCGACGACAAACGAGCCAGGGAGGTAGCGGAAGACAGCTTCAGTCTCCTGCGAAGAGAGCTCCACGCCGACGCGGCCGTTGCTGCTGAATGTTCTGCCCGCGCTGCTGCGCCACCCCGGCGCGAAGTTTTGGTTGAGTTCAAGGAGACCTTGGAGGGCATCAGGATTCAAGACATGAAAAGCATTCGGGGAAAAGAGGATGTCCAATGGCTTATCATCATAGACCAGAAATGCTTCCCCGGCATAGTATTGATTGAGGGTTCCATCATCAGACCCGAGGGGGATGATTGACGGTTCAGGATGGAGGCGTTCATAGCAGTTGGCCGTGCCCATGTTCTGCATGAGATTTGGGTATTGAGTTGTATACGGGTCTGAGACGATGATGTGGAAGAACTGGTCATTGTCTTCATTGAGTGAGGGAGGGGGATGGGTGAAGGCATCAGCCAAGAGGGGCATGCTCACCGAACCGAGATCAATGATGACCAGGGCTAAGACCGTACCAGCAATGATCTTCCCCCATTTCTTCATGAGCTGTAATCGTGTCAAGGAAAATCCTGCAAGGAGCGCGATGAGGAACATGACCATGATGTTGAAGCGTGAAGGCCCGTGGAGGGAACGCAGGAGCGGCAACTTGAATAAGAGTGTTGAGAGATTGATAAACGCATATTTGCCGATCATGGTCCAAAAGAAAAACCCTAAGATGAGGAGATAATGCCAAAGATGACGCCACCAACGCAGCGAGAAGAGCACTAACGCAAGAACAAGAAAACCGATGTAGCTCCCGTATTCATGCCATCCCCAAGGCAATTTCCCGGACAACCATGCTTCCCGGCCTTCCGGGCTGTTTGGATCATAGTAAAAGGATTTATCCTGGGTCAATATGCCTTGGTTTCTAGAGAAGAATGAATTCCAGAGGATTCCGCCGCCATAATACTGGCTGTCATGCTGCTGCCATCCATAGTCTGAAAGAAAGGACACCATAGGAATGAGTTTTACTGCGCTGGTCAGCAGGAATGCGCCGGCAACAATGCCGAGAAGGATGAGCGGTCTCATTTTTCTCTTTTTGAGAGCGATCAATATCCCGTACAGCCCGAGGAACATCACGGTGAAGGCGACAGGATATGCTGCCCCTGAAAAATACATGAGGGTTATCATGACCCCTGAGAGAAGGGCATATCTCCAGTGCTTGAATCCTTTGAGGAAGAAGAGGAATGCGAAGGGAAGATAAGCAATAGCAAGATAGATGCTGTGGCCTGAGACTATGCGGAGAGCATACCAGCTTCCCAGAAAGAAGATGAGCGAGGCGCCATAGCTGCCCAGGCTGGAGAACTTGAGATGCCTTGCCAGTAACCACATTCCCCACATCCCGAGCGCTGTCATGAACACAGCTTGGAGCTTGATGCCTATCACTGCGCCGAAGAGCAGGACGAAGATGAACTGCGGCGCCATGAATACACTTTGAGGATTGGCGAGCAGCGCCGTCCCCCCGCAATACCATGGATTCCACAACGGAAACTGCCCGTACTCTAAAATCGTTTTCCGCGGAGCTTCATGATAGAAGAAATGCTGGTCCCAGTCTTGGCCGCCCCACCAAGTGATATGTGAGAGGAGGGGGATCATGAACATCGTGCTGACCGCCAAGAAGATACAGGGCGCGATCCACTTCTGCTTCATATCCCGCACCTGTATAAGCGAAGCATCTTTCTCGGCGTCCCCTCATCGAGGACATAGTCCTTATCAGGCTCACACACCTTGATGACCTGCTGGAACGGTTCGTGGCTTACTGCCCCATACCATAGCACCCCTTCAGGAAAATCTTCTTGGTAGGAGATGATAAGGGTTCCTTGCGGCAAGAGCGGCGTAATCTGTTCATAGTGTACAACACGTGATTCAAAGAGCGCCGGATTGATGTCTGCCATTCCACCGACAAGAGGTTTCCCCGAGAGGAATGCGATCAAAGGCGCTGAGAAGTCATCGCCGAAGAGCTGCTGTGCAGGATGGTTTTTTGCATGTCCTGCCACCTCAGGAGCGATGATGAACTCTTGATCATGGTTGCCCAGGAAGAATATCGTGCTGACAATGCCGATGATAAGAACAGATGAGATGACAGCCCGATCCGGCAGCCTTCCCCCATATTTGCCGACAAGGAGTGCCAGAAGAAGGAAGAGGGGGAGGTAATAATAGTTGAAGCTTTGCTGGAAGATGACCAGGAAGAGGAAGTAGACAATGGCACTGACTTCCAAAACTCCAAGCTTCCGATGGAGAAGGATGAAGATAGATCCGATCCAAAGCAGAGGATTCCTAAGCAGCATCCGCCAAAGGATGAACGCTGAGGTTCCCTTCTTCAGGAAGTGATAGGTGAAGGTGTCAAAAAGATAGCTCTGTCCAAAGATGATGGAGAAAATGAGCGTCCCTAGCCCGAAGATCGCGATGAATCCTGCCGCCATGCGCCATTGCCTGCGTTTCCAGATCAAGAAAAGGATGAAAGGGATGATGACAATGAGGGCATGATATCTGAAGAGAGATGCTATACCAAAAGAGATTCCGGCCCAGAGGGGGCGCTTGTTCAGGTAGAGCCCAAGCATGATGAAGAGCGTCGCCAGCGGTATCCCTGTGCCGTGCGTCGTGATGCGGAGCACATCATAGGAGAAGAGGAACAGGATGGTAACCCCAGAAGCCAATATCCGATCCTTTTTCTGGAAAAAAAGGAAGAGCAACAATCCTGTTCCCATCGCCGCCAGCGTCGGGATGATCTTCAGCGCGAGGAAGCTTCCGGTCATGCCCCATAATGATGCAAGCAGATATATTTGGGTGGGTGGATGAGCTAAGAAGAAATCAATATAGGGTGTCTTCCCCTCAGTGAGAAGCTTCGCCATGTAGAAATAGGTGTTCTCGTCGCTCAGCGAGTAGGTGAGGAAGGGCATCTTTACAGCTAGGAACACAGCCAAGATAATACTGATGACCACCCAGGATTTTCTGTTCACGGCGAAGCAGGAGGAGAGGAGGTTAAAAAGATTTGCTATAAACTTTGTCCATAAGAAAGTTTGATGCGATTGACTCACCTAAGAAATGGATAGATATCCAGACAAAGTATTTGAAGATCAAACTTTCAAACCGATAATACGAACTGTTTTATTAACCATAAAAGAAACTTAAAGAAGAATAGCTGACAAAAAACAATGTGCTATGAACTCGGTTCAGCAGAGCCTTGATCATATCTTGTCGGTTTTGCGCCTGTTTCATACGATGCGAGCGCCTCATCTTCCGTCGGGTAAATGGGGAATGCTCTATGCAGATGCATGACGAGATAAAGGTTATTGAACCTCTCGCCAGCTCGCATGAGCTTAAACTGTCCATTGGCATTGGTCACACGGATATTGCTGCTGAGCAAGATACCAAAACCTTCAGAGTTCACCCAGTTCACTCCTTGGAGATCGACAAGGATGTTTCTCTTTCCTTCAGCGAGGAGTTCATCGATAACGTTTGGCAGGCTGTCTGCATTTCCTTTCATACCAATGTCCCCTTCAAGCGCAATGACCGCGACATCCCCGTTCATCGTCGATTTGATGCCCATCGTCCCCCTGAGAGAAGAGGGGTTCATATTAATAGGTTACTGAGGAAAGGAAGAAGCTGCGGAGGAAGACGATAGAAATCAGAGATTTCCAAGCCTTCCCTCCTCGGATGTTATCCTGCGGGATAAGGGGCATGACCCAGCAATCCAATGTGGCAACGCGAAGGCACGTCTTGTATATAACAGTGTGAGAGCACCCATAACTGCCTTTTGGTCGAGCATATACCTGAGTTGTATGTAATCTCTCAGAATTAAGTGGTAATAATTCATTTCGCTGGAATGGGTGACTACACCCATGCGTGTTTGTAGTCACCTAACAGGGTTTTTAGGGCGCGGTATTCTTTCATGAAGAGGTCGATAGTCGGCTTCAAGTCATGTCTTTTTTCGTAGGCTTGGAGGCTTTTGTAGTATTCCATTCTGTTTTCAAAGTTGATGTTGACTGGAGGAAGATTATGCTTGATAAGGATATTATTCAGGAGGATCCTGCCGACTCTGCCATTTCCGTCGCTGAATGGGTGGATGTTCTCAAACTGGTTATGGATGACCGCCGCAAGGATTATTGCCGGGTATTTCTTTCGGTTCTTACCGTACCAAGCGGCGAGCTCGTTCAGGAGATAACTTATTCTTGGTTGAGGAGCCCCTTCGTGGACAATGTTCCCTCGATTATCCATGACCACGACTTCTTCGCCAGCTTTGCGGAGCCTCCCTGCAAACGGTTTCGAGTTCTTGAATACGATTCTATGAATCTGCTTGATAAGGTCGGTTGAGATATGGTCTTTTGTCTCTCTGATAAGGGCGATGGCTTCATTAACGCCATAAGCTTCCGCGATGTCTTCTTTTGACTTGTCAGGCCATTTGTCTTCGGTAAGTATCTCTTTAACTTCCTTGCTGTTGAGTTTGCTGCCCTCGATGGCGTTCGTATTGAACGTGAATACCTTAGAGAATGCCTCCCATTGCTTACCAGTCAGATGGCTTATGTTGATAGGGATCTTGGACTGGATTTTCTTTGCCCAAACAATCTCCTGAGGAGTAAGTTCTTTGAGAATCGGGTCGCTGATGGTCCGGTATTTCTTGATTTCATCAAGGATCAACTTTTCAGCAAGCTTTTTTCGCTCTTCCAGGAGCACTGCACTAATGTCCTGTCCGAGGTATTTCCTGAACTTGTGAACCTTTTCGCCCTCACGATAGGAATGGGAGAGATAAAATTTTGTCTTCCCCTTGAGAGTCCGTTTTTCGATATGCATGGCACAGGTGATGGGTGACTACATATTTAAACTTTTCTATCAAAGGTGACTACATGCGATATTCGTTATGCGGGGGAAGGGGATCGACCCTGCGGTTTTAACCGGCAACTCCGTGACCTGCCTTATTTTATGGGTTATGTGAGCTGGGATTTATACCTTACGGTCACGGATGTCCACTGAAAAATTTGATTATTGCAATACTATCAAGGATTCAACAGCCAATGTGTTGAGGGGATTACTTCGATGTCACCAATTTTTTCTTTCTGGTTGAAGGTGATGATGGTCCCTTTTTTAAGCCCGAATCTC
The DNA here is from genome assembly GCA_043812875.1 of Nanobdellota archaeon. Classification (GTDB taxonomy): domain Archaea; phylum Nanobdellota; class Nanobdellia; order Woesearchaeales; family JAHIVG01; genus JBDRLS01. Next base: position 182 of record JBDRLS010000001.1, on the reverse strand, counting down.
TCCATTGCCTGTTTCAGTCCATTGAGTTCTCTTTTCCGGTTCTCTTCATGGAGTTCATAGCATACTTGTATGGCGCCGATTATTTTATCTTTCTCTCTCACTAAAAAATCGCATTCTTCTTTATCTTTGTAATAATATATTTCCTTTCCTCTCCTCTTCAATTCGAGCAAAATGATATTTTC